>JAJXWN010000134.1 GCA_021781595.1 bacterium
TCAACGGAGCCTTCGCGCTACGCATGGCCATCGGCAACATGCAGACGACGAGCGACGACGTGCGGGCGGCGTGGAGGCTCTTGCGCGAGGCCGCGCGAGCAGCCCGTTAATAGAGCCGCAGGTAGGCGCGGTGCTCCCACGGGTGGACGGCCCGGCGGTAGCGCTCGTATTCGGCGAGCTTCGCGTCACGAAACGCGTGATAGACGTGATCGCCCAGTGCGGCGCGCACGACCCGATCCCGGTCGAGTTCCACGATCGCTTGGCGCAGCGATTTTGGCAACGTGCCGATGCCGCGCTCGTGGCGGTCGCGTTCGGAAAGCTCGTACGTAGAACCGGTGAGCGGATCGCCCGGGAGCGTTCGGCACGCGATGCCGTCGATGCCCGCGCGCAGGAGCACGGCGAGCGCGAGGTACGGGTTGCACGCCGGATCGGGGCTGCGTATCTCTACGTGCGAGGGGGGCCGCGCTGGAGGAACGCGCACGAGCGCGTTGGCGCTACGCTGCGACCAAACGGTGTAGATCGGTGCGTCCCATGCGGCGACCAGCCGCTTGTAGGAGTTGACCGTGGCGTTGCATATCGCCGTCGCCGCCGGAGCGTGCGCAAGAAGTCCGCCGACGAAGTAGAGCGTGAGATCGTCGAGTTCTGCCTCCGGCGCCTCCATCCGGAAATCGACGTGCAACCCGCTCCCGGCGCGGTCTTCCAATGGCTTGGGCATGAAGGTGGCGTCCAGACCGTACCGCGCCGCGACGTGCTTGGCGATCGTGCGAAGCGTGAGGAGGTTGTCCGCGGCCTCCAGTAGCGTTCCGGCTGCGAAGTCGATCTCGTGCTGTCCGGGCCCGTGCTCGTGGTGCGCGCTGGCGACGGCGACGCCCATCGACTGCAGGGCCGCGACGATGGCGTTGCGAGCGTCCTCACCGCGGTCGTTGGCGGAGAAATCGAAGTAGGAGCCGACGTCGGCGGTCCGCGTCGAACCGTACTCGCTTTCGTGCGACTCGAAGAGATAGAACTCGACCTCCAAGCCGGCAGCGGCATCGGGGAGCGTCGCGCGCGATTCCTCGACGGCTCGCTTGAGCGTGGTGCGCGGGCACCCTTCAAAGGGAGAGCCGTCGGGCATCGAGATGTCGCAGAGCAAGCGCGCCTCGGTTCCATCACCGCTCGCCCATGGGTAGAGCGCGAACGTCGAGGGGTCGGGGCGCAGCACCATGTCGAGTTCCTCGCCGCGCACGAACCCGTCGATCGAGCCGCCGTCGAAGGTAACCCTGCCGTCGAGTGCGGCGTCGAGCTCGCCGGCGGGAATCGAGACGTTCTTGCTGACGCCGAGGATATCGGCGAAAACGAGCCGCACGAAGCGCACGTTGCGCTCTTTCGCGATCTTGAGCGCGTCGCGCTTGGCTGCCGGGCGTTTGTAGCCGCTATCCGTTGAGTGCATCGATTGCTACCGCCATTCGGAAAGTGAGTTGATCGTGAATATCGTCTAACGTGCAACTGCAGATTTCGTTGATCTGGCGCAAGCGGTAGAGAACCGTGTGCCGATGGACGTTGAGCTCGGCGGCGGCAACCTTCACGTTCTGTCGCGCGGCGAAGTACCGTTTGAGCGTGCGCTCGAGTTCGGTCTGGTGCTTCTCGTCGTAGGCGCGTAGCGGTGCGAGCGTGCGCCGCGCGAACTCCTGAAGCGCCGGCGTCGCGGCACCCTCGAGGAGGAGCGGGTATGCGCCGAGATCGTCGTAGACCGCCACGCGTCCGGTGCCGAAGATGCGCCGCGCGATGGCGAGCGCGGCGGCGGCTTGTTCGATCGACCGGTGCAGCGAGAGCAGCGGGACGCGGTTGCCGACGCCGCCGCCGATCCGCAGGTGCTCGGCCCTCTTCGCGAGCCCGCGCGGCAGCAGCGCAGCGGCGGTGCGCGCGTTGGCGGCGTCGATCTCGCGGTTGCAGGGAACGAAGAAGAGGAGCGATGCCCCGCGCTCGAGCGCGCCAAGATCCGCTTCGCCGCTGTGAAAGGCCTCGCGCGCCAGCGAACGAACTTCGGCGCGCGCGGCCGCCACGCGCGTCTCGCCGATGCCTTCCGGCTCGATATCGATCGCGACGTAGTGCGTCGCGAGCACGATTCCACGTGCCGCGGCGTCGTCGCGGGCGGCCGTCGCATCATGGTAGGCGCGCGCTTCGAGCTGCTCCCAAAAGGTTCGGGGCGATCCCCGTCCACCGGCCGGGCCACGCGCCAGCTCCAGCGCGATAGCCGAGGCCGTCAAGCGCATCGCGTGTTCGAGCGTATCGAACTCGCCGTCGGCGGGCTGCTGCGAGGGATCGCTCGGGAAGATGGAGAGATAGCCGAGATGCGCTTCGCCTGCCCGAATGGAGAGCGCGCGTCCGGCGCGGCCGTCCATCAGGCGCTGGATCGAGGGCGTAGGCGCGGCCGCCGCCGCCAACAGGTCGCGAACGGTTCCGGGCACTCCGGCTGCGGGGCCCGCCGCGGCCAGCCTCCGCCACTGCGCGTCCTCGACGAGAACTCCGACGCCGGTCCGCCGTGCGAGCTGGGCGGCCAAGGCCGTGGCACCGCCGCCGGTGGCGGCGATACGGGCCAGGCTCTCGGCGAACGCGACGAGGTCCTCGGCGGTCATACCGGCATCTTCGGCGAAGAGCCGAACGGACACTTCGACAGGATGGACGCGCAAGTGCTGCGAGAGCTGCTTCCTTCGCTATACGCCGGCAACGCCGACGGCATACTCCTCTACGACCGCGCGGGGATCGTCGTGGCCGTCAACGCGGCGGCGTGCGACTTGCTGGGGAGATCCGCCTCGGAGCTTGTGGGCACGCGTTACGACGACCGAAGGCATCGAGAGCGCGGCCTGGCGGAGTCTGCGCTGCAGGCCGCGCTCCGCGGAGACACCCGGCGGTTCGCAACGTCCTTTCGCCGCGAGGACGGTTCCAGCGTAGCCGTCGATTCGTGCTGGCTGCCCGCGGAACGCCGCGGTGAAGTGCTCGGAGCGTTCGAGCAGCTGCGTCTCGCACGAGAACCCGCGCGTACGCTCTTCGATCATCACCCCGACGCGATTGCCTCGATCGGCGCCGACGGTACGATCGCTCGCGTCAACGCGGCGCTCGAGCACGCCACCGGATACTCGGCGGAGAACGTGACCGGCCGGCACTGGACCGAACTCATCGCGCCGGAGGGCTGGACGGCTGCGGAGAAGGCGTTTCGCGAGGCCTGCTGCGGCGCGGCCTCGGAGTTCGACGCGCTCCTGCTGGACCGGCACGGCGATCGCACCGAGGTGCGCATGAACGTCGTTCCGCTGCGCGACGGCGAGCGCGTTGAGGGTGCCTATGCGATTGCCAGAGACGTGGCCGCGCAGCGCCGGGCCGAACGCGCCATCGAGCGGCAGAACGGGCGCATGCGCGAGCTCTACCTCGTGGCTGCCGAGCAGGGAAATTCGGGCGCAGAGCAGATCGACAAAGCGCTCGCGCTCGGCTGCCGGATCTTCGGATTCGAGTACGGGTATCTCACGGAGTTCGACGCAGGCGCGGAGCGCATTCTCAACGCGGTCGGTGAGGCGCCGCCGGTCGCGCCCGGGATGCTGCTGGCGATCGAAGGTTCGCTCTCGCAACTGCTGGACGACGATCTGCAGACCGCCCTCGTAACCGAGTTCGACGAGCCGCCGTGGCGCACGCTATTCGCATCGAAGCTCGTCGTTGGCGGGCGAGCCTGCGGAGCCATCGTCTTCGCTAGCCATCGCGAGCGGGCCGCCGGCCTGGACGACAGCGACCGCGAGCTCATCCAGTTGATGGGGCTTTTCGTTGGCGCAATCCTAGAGCGCACGCAGCACGCCGGGCGAATCGAGCACCTGGCGTTTTTCGATTCGTTGACCGGGCTTCCAAATCGCGTGCTTTTCGCCGATCGCATTCGGCAGACGCTGGCGGCCAGCAAGCGCTACGGCCACGGATTCTCCGTTATGTACCTGGATCTCGACCACTTCAAGAACATCAACGATTGCTATGGGCACGCCGTGGGTGACGTCGTGCTGAAGATGGTGGCGGATCGCCTGCTCGTCACGCTGCGCGAAAGCGATACGATAGCGCGCTTTGGTGGAGACGAGTTCGTGATCTTGCAGCCGGTCGTCAACAGCACGAGCAACGCGAGCGACCTGGCGAGCAAGCTCGTCGCCGCGATGGCCGAGCCTCTGGTGCTCGACGGCGTGACGCATCGCGTGTACGTGAGCGTCGGCGTCGCCTTGTACCCATACGATGGAGATAACGTCGACGATCTAGTGGAGAAGGCCGACCGCGCGCTCTATCGGGCCAAGAATGCGGGCAGAAACAGATGGGTGTTTTTCGATGAAGACGCCTCGATCGGGCCGCAGCAGAGTCTGGACCTCCGGCGCCGAGAACCGGCCGATCCCCGATAACGCTGCGTTTACCCGTTAACTTCCGGGTGCGGCTACGGCTGCGGCTGGATTGTGATATCGCGCGGTGAAGTGCGGCAGCTTCTTGGCGAGGTCTTCGGGCATAATCGCGTCGATGGCGTCGTCGACCGTGACGATACCAAGCATTCTGCCGGATTCGTCCACGACCGGAACGGCGAGCAGATCGTAGCGGGCGATCGTAGCGGAGACGTCGCGCGCTTGCGTCTCCGTCGCCACCGTCACCAGATGGGTTTCCATGATATGGTCGATCTTGGCACCCGGAGGCGCCAGCAGCAGCGCGCGCAGCGTGAGGACGCCGAGCAGCGTGTCGCGCTCGTCGAGGACGTAGAGATAGTAGATGAACTCCGATGTCGGTGCGATCTCGCGAATCTTTCGGATGGTCGCTTCGGCGCTCCGGTGCGGATAGATCCACACGTAGTCGGTGGTCATCATGCCGCCGGCCGTGTCCTCCGGGTACTTCACGAGCTCGCGCAACTCGCCGGCGGTGTATTCGTTCATCTCGGCGAGGAGTTGCGTCTGCTGCTCTTCGGGGAGCTCCAAGAGCAGGTCGGCGGCATCGTCCGAGTCCATCTCTTCAATGATATCCGCAGCCCGTTCCGTGCCGACATCGTCGATGATCGATTTTTGCGTCTCGGCGTCGAGGTGCTCGAGCGCGTCGGCGGCAGTTTCGTCGTCGAGTTGGTGGATGACGGCTGCGGCTCCGCGAGCCGAGAGATCGCTGATGATCTCCGCGAGCTCCGAGGGGTGGAGCCGCGCTAGTTTGCTCTCCTTGATGGCCAGGTGCACCTGCGACGGATTCTTCTCCCGAATGGGCGCGACCGAATCCCACGCAATCATCGAGCGCGGAACGTTGTGGTATATCCAGGGCGTGAAGCGCTTACCGAACGCTTTCAGTCCGAGCCGGCGGAGCAGGCCCGCGACGCCGACGTCGGCGGCCACGACGCGCAGCGTTCCCCCGGTGTTGGCGATCTCCAGATCGTTGATCCGGACGACTTTGCGGCCGTCGACGTCGACGATCTGTTTGTCGAGCAGGTCGGAGATGAGGTAGAGCGCGTCCGCGTCGGGCGGTGCGGGCTCCTTGGGAGTCATGGTGAGCGCGACGGTGCCCTCGGCATCGACGTCGGAGACCGTCGCGATGGGCGCGAAGCGCAGGCCCTGTGACGTTTTTATGACGAGCCCGTCGATCTGCGGGAACGAATCGTCGGGATCGTTGATGAGAAAATCCGAAACCCGGCCGATCGGCAGTTGGTTCACCGTCGCCTTGCGCCCGACTAACTCCGAGATGAATCCGCCCTGAAACGCCACCGCATATCACCGCCCTTTCTATAGGCATACCGTTCGCACGGCGCAGTGACCGGGCAAGCTTCAGCACCACGCGCCGTAGAGCCGCCGCCGACTCAGCCGCCTCTCGACATTTGCGGGCGGCGGCCTGTGTATCGCGTGGAGGCCTCAGCTAGCGAGGTATCCTCCCTTAAGTATAGGGGCAGCGGTCAACCCCGGGCCGGGATAGGGGGCAGAGCCAGTCAAAACGAGGCCGCCTCCGAGCAGCGTACGGCCGCGGTGCGCGCAGCGACCCCGAGCGAGGCCCCTCTTCCAGACTGCGTGATCGTGGCCAGGAACTATCGAACGATGCCGCCGTTGTCGCGACTAATCTCTGGCAGGGACTCGCGCAACGCAACGGCTGGATTCTTGAGTGCCGCCTGACATTCCCGGACTGCATCGTCGGAGGGATCGTTGACGGCTCTTAGCGCGAGCACGCATGCTTTCAACAACGCCGTCTCCTGAGCGATCTTGATATCCGGTATCACGCCGACGCCCTCCCAGTTCGTTCCGGTGCATGGATTGCAGATCG
>JAJXWN010000135.1 GCA_021781595.1 bacterium
TATGACTTGCCGCAGCGGTATGACGATACGCGGCAGAAAGAAGACGGCGGCCGCCCCGAGCCACAGCACGGCTTTGTTGATGACGATGCGGTTACCGGGATAGACGTCGATGGTGCGCCCGGTGATATGGTAGCCCGAGCGCGGGCGCGCGCAGGTCGTGACGAATGCGTAGTCGCCGTGCGCGACCCCGTTGGCGTTGGATCTGAGCTTGCGCGCGTTGAAGTAGACCAAGCCTTGCTCGACGCCTTGGGAGCTCTCGCCGCGGCCGTTGACGAGCGTAGCCTTCTGATCGATCGTGTCGAAGGTGATTCGGTCTGCGTAGAGCACCGAGTTCTGTTCGCGGTTGATGATATACGGGCTGCCGCTCACCACGATGGTGCGGACGCCGTCGTAGTGCGCGCGGTTGCCGACGAGAACTTCGTCCTGATAGAAGATGTGAACGTTGCCGATGGCATCGCCGGGCATGCCTGGTCGCGTGCCGCCGACGAATTTGTCGGCGAGCACCGCGATGTCGCCGGGATGCAGCGTCGGCAACGGCGTCGGTCCGGCGGCCGTGGGCGTGGGCGACGGCGTCCCGGCCGGCGCGCCGACCGGTGCGATGGTGGGCGGCGGAGCGGAGGAGCGAATCAAGTAGACCGGTCCGCTCGTCGCCGGCGCTTGCGGCGTCTGCAGTGGAATCGGCGGGGGCGTCATCGGCGCGGCGGCCGGGAACGGCGTCGCATAGAGCTGCGACGGGCCGCTCAGGGGCGCGGGGAACGTCGGCGTCGGCTGCGGCGTGGGCGATGCGCTAGGCGCCGGCGACGCAGCCCCGGAGTAGGCCACGAGCGCGCCGCGTGCGCGGGCCGCGCAGCTCTGGCCGTTCAACAGCGCGAGCGCGCGCCGCTGCGCGAGCGAAGGCGACCCGAAAGCAGCCGGTGCCGGCGCCGGCAGATACGCGGCGACGAACGATAGCAAACATGCGAGCGCCAATCGAGGGCGGCGGGGGCCGTTGTGGTCGGACAACACGCGGTTAGTGTTCTTCGTACCAGAGCAGTCCGAGGCCCGCGAGCCCGAAGACGACGTTCGGCAGCCAGGACGCGAGATACGGGTTCACGCGGCCCGTGCTGCCGAAGACCGCCGCCGCGTCGGACATCATGTAGTAGACGAAGAATGCGAGAATCGACAGTGCAACGCCCAGCATCCGGCCTTTGCTGCCGAAGCGGATGGCCAGCGGGAGTGCGATAAGCACGCCGATGAAGGCGGCAAACGGAAAGGCCGTCTTGTTCGCGAGGCTGACCTGCAGATTGCCGAGAGCTTGGCCGCCGACGCCCTGCGCACGTAGCGCGTCCACCTCGTTTTTGAGTTGGGCGCTCGACATCGTGTAGGCGTCGCTGTTCGCCGAGCTCATGAACGCCGCGGCGGTCTCGCCCATCGGCAAGCCGATCGAGGCCTCCTTGGCGTGCACCTGCGAGGTCAGGTCGCCTTGCGCGTTGTAGCGTGTCTCGACGACGTCGTGAAGAACGAGCGTTGCGCCGCGGACGGTCGCGCTCTTGGCCTGTAGCGTCTCGTTGAAATACCCGAACCTTCCGGGTTTGAATATCTGTACCCCTAGCATCGTCTTGCCGTCGGGCGTGACTTGGCTCACGTAGAAGACGTCGTTGGTATCGGGATCCTTACGGAAAAACTGTGGTTCGACCGGTAAGGACGACGTATGATAGACGATTTGATAGAACGTGCGCGTCGAGAGGTCGACCGATTTCGGTGCGATGTACTCATTCATCGCGTACGATAGCACGAAAGCCAGCAGGCCGAAGATCAGCGGCGTCAGGCAGATGCGCCACAGCGAGACGCCGGAGGTGCGGATTGCGTCGATCTCGTTGTCGCCGACCAGCCGCCCCATGCCGAGCAAGGTCGCGAAGAGCGTTGCAAACGGGAACGCCATCGGGATCGACTGCGGCACCCGAAAGACGACGAAGCGCAGCACCAAGAAGAACGGCGCGTTCTGCTGGATGATATACTTCGCCGCCAGAAAGAAGATGTTGAACGCCCAGAACAGGAAGAACGCGGCGAATGCAAACAAGAACGGGCCGATGAACTCGTGCAGGATATACGCGTCGAGAATCGGGAGCCGCAGGCGAGGTAGCGATACGAGCGGCGCGCGTTGCGTTCCGGAGAGCGACGCCATAGACTAGCGGGCTTAGTAGTTTCGGTAGGCGTCGAGCACGCGCACGACGTAGGCGCGCGTTTCGGCGAACGGCGGAACGCCGTGGTACCGGTCTACGGCTCCCGGCCCGGCGTTGTATGCCGCGACTGCCAGCTTCACGTTGTTGCCGTAGCGAGCCAGGAGTGCGTGAAGGTACCTCGTGCCGCAATCGACGTTCTCTCGTGCGTCGAAGGGGTTGTCCAACCCGCACGCCGCGGCGGTACCGGGCATCAGCTGCATCAGACCTTCCGCGCCCGCCGAGCTGATCGCGCTCGGGTCGCCGGCAGATTCGGTCATTACGACGGCGTTGACCAGGCCCGCCGGTACGCCGTCGCGGGAGGAGGCGGCACCGACCAGCCGGGCAATCTCTTGGGGGGCAAGCGCGTGCGGGGCATACGGCAGGTAGCCCGCGCCCCCGCATCCGCAGAGTAGGCTCAAGAACGCCACCGTGCCCAGCAGCCTTTTCATCCTAAAGTCCCACCTTCTCTCTACGCCCTCCACCCGGCCTGCGCGGCTCATCAAATGCTCATCGGCGCCGTTTGGCGCGGGAGGTAAGCCGGGGATGCTCGCGTACCAGGTCCACGATGCCATTGATCGCCGCCGGCCTCACCTGTTGCCTTCTCACGGGGCAGGTAAACGCGCCCTCCGGCCGCCCGCTCGGCGGTGCCGGGGTCGTCGTACGCGGCACGGTCACCCGCTCGGCCGTCACCGGCGCTGCCGGCACCTTCGCCATGCGGGTCGTTCCCGGGCGCTACGATCTCGATGCCCGCGCGAAAGGCTACGCGCCGACCAGCGTCGGCCCATTTCTGGTCCGGCGCAGCGAGCGGATCGACGTGACGCTCGAGCCGCTCGACGCGCCGCAGCTGCGAATCATCGGCAGCGTTCGGGTGAACGGGCGCCTCCAGCCGGTCCGCGACGCCATCCCGGCGGTGAACGTCACGCGCGCGCAGTTGCAGCGTGCCGGCATGGCGCGCGTCGTCGACGGTTTGAATCTGGTGCCGTCGGTTACGTTCGCGCGCCCGGACGGCGGCTCGTCGAACACGTTCAGCACCGTCGCCTTGCGCGGTCCGGACCCGTCGGAGACGCTGGTCGCTCTCGACGGGCAGATCCTCAACGACGGAAACACCGGGGATCTCGATCTATCGCGCTTCCCGGTTGCCGACTTCTCGAACCTCTCGGTGGTCGAGGGGCTCGGGCCCTTCGACGAGGAGGGGAGCAACACCATCGGCGGCGCGGTCGACTTGGTCTCGCTGCAGCCGACCAGTTTGCCGCACGACGCGTTCTCGGTGAGCGATGGTTCGTTCGGCCGCTCCGAACTGTGGTACAACGCCACCGGGTCGCGCGGCAAGTTCGGCTACGCCTTCGGCCTGGACGATCAGCAAGAGCGCGGATACGTGAACCAGGACGTGGTGCTCTGCACCGGCGGCTTCAACCGCGCGAAGCCGCAGCCGTGCGCGGGCCCGGCGCCGATCCACTTGGGCTCGGCCGTCGCGGCTCGTTCGCTGCTCGCTAATATGCGGTACGATTTCTCGCAGCGCGCCGATGTCGGACTGCGCATCTTTACGCTCGCGGACGCGCGCGACCAGAGCGGAGCGGTCAATACGCCCGCCGATCCCAACGCCGAAGGTGCCGGCGCCTACTTCGTCGGCCCAGGAAGTTCGAATATAGCGCAGGACATTCGTGCCTACGACCTGCACGGCCGCGCGGCGCTCGGGGCCGGTTCGCTGATTGCCGACGCGAGCGTTTCGAACGACGATCTGGAACTGCTGGGCGGCGGCATCTCGCCGTACGACATCTCGCACCACGACAAGCGGCAGACGCTCTCGCTCTCGTGGGAGCGCTATCTCAGCGACGCCGAGATTGCCTTCGGCGGATACGTTCGCGGCGAATCACTGACCGAGGCAGGCGTGACGGGCGTGCAGTCGCAGTCCATCGCGTCGTATTTCGCGCGCGCCGGCATCCACCCCACGCGCAACCTCCGATTGCAGGCCGGCATCTACGCCTCGCACTACTCGACGTTCGGCTCGAACCTCGACGGACGATTCGGCGTTTCGTACGACGTGGATCCGCGCACGGTCGTTCGCTTCGCCGCCGGCACGGGATTTCGCGCGCCGCTGTTGATCGAACGCTACGTTTTCCCGGTGAGCGCGCTGCCCCTGGACCAAAACTGCGTGGCGACCGGTCAAGGGAATCCGGCCGAACGTCCCGAGCACGCGACCGAGTACGAACTCGGGTACTCGCACACCTACGCAGCGGATGCCAACCTTAACCTCTCGCTGTACCGTACGAATCTGCGCGATCCGATCGAGACGTTCTATCCGCTCGGTGCTCGTTGCCCGGCTGCGAATCCGCCGCCTGTCTCCTACCCCATCAACGTCGGAAACGTCGTGTACCAAGGCGCGGAGATCCGCTACGTGCGCGACTTCCGCGATCTGCAAGTGACGGCGCGCTACGGCCTGAACGTGGCCTATCCGTTCGATCTGCCGGCATCGGTGAGCAACCCCACCTCCGGCGGCAACCTCGTCGCGAACCAGCAGTTCTTGAACATCCCTCAGCAGGTAGCTTCGCTGCAGTTGGATTGGACGCACGGCTCTTGGCACGCCGCGCTCGATACGGTGATGCGCGGCAAGAACAACGAACTCAACCAGGGCCCGTACGCGACGGTCGACGCCGCAGCCGGCCGCGAGTTCGGCCGCATGGACGTGACGCTCGCCGCGACCAACCTCACCGATGCGGTTGCCGGCAAGTTCACGCTGCCGGGGCTCGGCGTTCCGTATCGCGGCGTCGCCGGCGTGGGCGGGAGCGGCGCACCGGTCTACGGTTCGCTTCCGACCGACGCGTTCTTCGTGGAACCGCTCGGCCTGCGACTCATCGTGACGGTACGCGGCTAGAAAAGTGCGCAACGCTGAAATGCCGGTTCTGTTCTTCGGTCACGGGAATCCGATGAACGCGATTACCGAAAACGCGTACGCGAAGAAGTGGAACGCGATTGGGCGCGGTTTGCGCAAGCCCACTGCGGTGCTTGCCGTTTCCGCACACTGGTACGTCGACCACACGGCGGTGACGGTCTCGCCGGCTCCGCGCACCATCCACGATTTTGGCGGTTTTCCGCGCGAATTGTACGAAGTGCAGTACCCGGCACCGGGCGACCCGCGACTTGCCGAGCGGGTGCGCGATCTGCTGGCACCCGACGTGCCGGTCGCGTTAGACGCGCGCTGGGGACTCGACCACGGCACGTGGTCGGTGCTCGTTCACCTCTTTCCCGATGCCGACGTGCCGGTGGTGCAACTCAGCGTCGACGAGAGGAAGCCGCCGCAGTTCCACTACGAGGTCGGGAAGCGGCTCGGGACTCTGCGCGATGAGGGCGTACTGCTAATCGGCAGCGGGAACGTGGTGCACAACCTCCATGCGTTTGCCTGGGGGCGGCATCCGGTCGAACAATATGACTGGGCGGTGCGCTTCGAGAGCCGGGTTCGCGAGCTGCTCCTCGCGCGCGACGACGCGCCGCTGCTCGACTATCCGTCACTCGGAGAGGACGCGCTGCTCTCGGTGCCCACGCCGGATCACTATCTGCCGCTGCTCTACGTACTCGGGGCGCGGCGCGAGAGCGACACGATTACGTTTCCGGTCGAAGGCGTCGATGGCGGATCGATCTCGATGCTCGCCGTCGACCTGCGATAGCGCAGCGTTTTTTACGGCGCCGCCGCTAGATCGCCGCGTCGACGCTCGAGCACACGTCCGCAAGCGCGCCTGCAGCCAAGGTCTCGCCGCGCCGGAACAGAGGCGTCGTCGCATAATCGAAGTCGAGCGACGACTCGGAGACTTCGATGACCAGAAGCACCTGGTCGGGCCTTGGATGGGCGCCTGCGTAGAAGTCCTCGCGCGACCGCAAGATCGCCAGATCGGGTTCGGGACAGG
>JAJXWN010000136.1 GCA_021781595.1 bacterium
ATCGCACCAGGACGCTGACCGAGTCGATCTGCACCGCACCTAGTTCCCGAACGAGATTCAACAGGCGCCGAGCGGTCACGAGCTCCGGGCCGGCGCCTCCGAAGCCCTGCGCCGCCAGCGCAATACGCCGTGCCTGCGCCGTGCTCAAAGACTCCAGTCGCCGATGCATCGAATGAGTATTCTCGCTGCCGGCCTCCCCACTCCCGCGGCGGATGGTCGCACCTCTGCCGGCACCGGGGCGCCGGGCGAGCCCGCCACACACAGGCTCCGCCGGCCCGCTCCGCCAAATTGCCTCGGGTGATCTCCGAACCAAGACACCCATCCCGCACCCCGCTTCCGGAGCTCCGGCATACGGCCGCCCACGTGTTGGCCTATGCCGTGCAGGATCTCTTCCCGGATGCCAAACCAACGATCGGCCCCGCCATCGAGAACGGCTTCTACTACGATTTCGACCGCGCAGTGCCGTTCACGCCCGAAGACCTTGAGCGCATCGAGAAGCGCATGCTCGAGATCGTAGCGGCCAACTACGAGATGACCGGCCGGCATGTCACGCGCGCCGAAGCCATCGCGCGCTTCGAAGAGAATCCGTATAAGACGGAGCTCGCGCGCGAGATCCCGGAAGGCGAACCGATTACGCTCTACACCATCGGCGCTTTTACCGACCTCTGCCGCGGCGGCCACGCAAGCGTTACCGGCGAGATCGGCGCCATAAAGTTGACGAGCGTTGCGGGCGCCTACTGGCGCGGCGACGAGCACAACCCGATGCTGCAGCGCATCTACGGCACGGCCTGGCATACGCAAGCCGAGCTCGATGCGTACCTTCGGTTTCTCGAAGAAGCGCAGAGACGCGACCACCGCAAACTCGGCGCCGAGCTCGATCTCTTCTCCATCGAGGAGGAGGCCGGCGGCGGGCTCGTCTTCTGGCACCCTCGGGGGGCCGTCATGCGCGCCGTCGTCGAGAACTTCATCCGCGACGGTTTGCGCGAACGCGGCTATCAACCCGTCGTCACACCGCACGTCGTCCACGAGAAACTCTACGAAATCTCCGGACACCTCGAAAACTATGCGGAGAACATGTTCGGGCCGCTCGAGGTCGAGGAGCAGCGCTTCCGCCTCAAGCCGATGAACTGCCCCGGGCATATCCTCATCTACAAGGGCCATCCGCGCAGCTATCGGGATTTACCGGTACGTTTTTCGGAGTTTGGGACGGTCTATCGCTACGAGCGCAGCGGCGTGCTGCACGGCCTCACGCGCGTGCGCGGCTTTACGCAGGACGACGCGCATCTCTTCTGCACGCCAGACCAGCTGCAGGGCGAATTCGAGCAGACGCTCGACGAAGCGTTACGCCTGATGCACGCGTTCGGTTTCACAGACTTCGAGTATTTTCTCTCGACGCGTGAAAGCAAGCTGCGCGTCGAAACCGACCCACTCGCCGAAGAGGCGATCCGCGAAGCGCTGCACAGCCGGGCTCTCCCCTATGGCATCGACGAAGGTGGGGGCGCGTTCTACGGTCCGAAACTCGACATTTACGTACGCGACGCGATTGGGCGCAAGTGGCAACTCGGGACCGTGCAGGTCGATTTCGTGCTGCCCAAGCGCTTCGATCTCCACTATCGCGGCAGCGACGGTCAGGATCACCCGCCCGTCATGATTCACCGCGCGCTCGCCGGCTCGCTCGAGCGTTTTTTCGGCATCCTCATCGAACACTTCGGCGGCAACTTCCCGGCCTGGATAGCACCGGTTCAAGCCGTGGTCGTGCCGATCTCCGAGCATCAACAAGAGTACGCGCGCGAGGTGCGCGATCGCCTCTTCGCTCGCGGCTTCCGGATCGAGATAGACGAGAGCAACGAGAAGCTCGGCTACAAAATTCGCCGCTGGAAGACCCAGAAGATCCCCTATATCCTCGTCGCCGGCAAACAAGAGGCCGCCGACGGCACGGTCAACGTCAACGAACGCGCCGCCGCCGGCGGCGCGGAGCCGGCGGAGAAGCGCACGATAGCGGTCGACGCCTTCGCCGCCGAGCTCCAGGCAAGAATCGACGGTAAGGCGTGAGGAGATATCTGCACGTATTCTTCGCTGCAGCGGCTCTGACGCTCCCCGCCTGTTCGCAAGGTTTTAGTACCGGCACCAGCATGCCTGGCAACGTGTTGCCGCCCAACGGCGCGGCGTCACCGGCTACGTTATCTGCCGCGCAGGCCTCCCCGCCGGTCTCCGCGAGCGCTTCGCCGCCGGCGTCCAGCAACGTCGCAGTCGACCCGCTAGCGGACGCCGCGTCGGGCCTCGCGTGCCCGAAGCTCGGCGAGTATACCTGTACGCTGCGTTTCAACGTTCCGGATGCTACGCCGACGCCGAGCCCAGGCGCCAGCACGCCGTTGACTCCGAGCCCGAACCCGAGTTCGCGCCCGAGTGCCTCGCCAAACGGCGGCGGAGGTGGTTTCGTGACTGCGGCGCCTTCCGGCAGCTCCTCGGCGACGGCGAGCCCGGCTGCCGACACGCTCACGATAACGCTCGCGGCGCTGCCCAAGGACGCCCCCGCCATGGTTCGCGCGCCCAAGAATGCGCTCCACATCATGGCCTTGATGCAAGTCGGACTGACGCCGTCCGCGGATTTCCATCTCGACGGAAACGCGAGCGTGCAATTCACGCTTCCGAAGGAACAGATCGACGGGCGCGCCTTCGCGCTTCAACTCTTTGCGGAAAAGACGGTGAAGCACAAGCACATGTACAGCGCAATCTGGACGTTCGTCAAATCGGAGCGCCGCCACAATACGCTGTCGTTTGCCTTCCGGCCGCCGAAGATGACCGTAGATAAGGGCACGACCCACATCCTCGTCCTCTACGCCAGTGACGTCCCCAGCACGCCGTCGCCGTTACCATCTCCCTCGCCCACCTCCACCGCCGGGTCGTGAACGCTCGCGCTACGCTCGCATCGCTCACTCGCGACCAGCGCAATACCTTCGTCGCGAGCTTCCTCGGGTGGACGCTCGATGCGTTCGATTTTTTCCTCGTCATCGTCGTCGTCTCGCACGTCGCGAGCGACTTCCACGCGGCGGTTCAAGAGGTCGCCTTTGCGGTAACGCTGACGCTCATGATGCGCCCGCTCGGCGCCCTGATCTTCGGCTGGATCGCCGACCGCTACGGCCGCCGTACGCCGCTCATGATCGACGTCGCGATCTACTCGCTCATCGAACTCCTCACCGCCTTCTCCCCGAATCTGGGCGTCTTCATCGCGTTGCGCGCCCTCTACGGCATCGCGATGGGCGGCGAGTGGGGCATCGGCGCGGCACTCGCGATGGAGGCGATGCCGCCGCAGAACCGCGGCCTCTTCTCCGGCATCCTGCAAGAGGGATATGCCGTAGGCAATCTGCTCGCCGGCGTCGTGCTCGGCACGCTCTACACGCATATCGGCTGGCGCGGCATGTTCGTCGTCGGCGTACTCCCCGCGCTGCTCATCTTCTACATCCGCTCGAAGGTACCGGAGTCGCCGGTGTGGCTCGCAGGCAAAGCGCAGCATATCGGCGAGCACGGCGACGTCCTCCGGGCCTCGATCCGCCGCTACTGGCCGCTCTTCATCTACGCCATCTTGTTCATGTCGGCGTTCAACTATCTTTCGCACGGCACGCAGGACCTCTATCCGACGTTCCTCGCCTTGCAGCATAGATTCGACCCCGGCATGGTTGGTCTCCTCAACACGATCGCATCGGTCGGGGCCATCCTCGGTGGCATCGCGTTCGGTATGCTTTCGCAGCGCTACGGACGGCGTAGCATGATCGTCGTCTGCGCGGTGCTCGGTATGGCGCTGGTTCCGCTCTGGGCGTTCAGCCACACGGTCGCGTTGTTGGGGCTCGGCGGCTTCTTGATGCAATTCATGGTACAAGGTGCCTGGGGCATCATTCCGGCGCACCTCAACGAAATCTCACCGCCGTCGGTACGCGGTACCTTTCCGGGCTTCACCTATCAGATGGGCAACCTCATCTCGGCCAACGCCCTGCAACTCGAAGCCGCCTTCGCCGCTAAGACGTTTCCGTTACCATCCGGCCATCCAGATTACGCCAAGGCGATGTCGGCCGTCGCGCTGGTCGTGTTCGTCGCCGTTATCCTGCTGACGCTCGTCGGGTACGCGGTCGTACCCGAACGACGCGATGCGACGTTCGAGATGCTTCCTCCCGCGGAGTGAAGGGGGTACGCAATGAAACACCGGCTATTGATTCCAGCCGCCGTCGTAACGGTGCTTGCCGTCTTCTCGGCGACCGCCGGGGCGACGTTTCCCTCGAACGGCGCGCCGCTGTACGTCTACCAAGAGACGTTCAACGGCCTGGCCACCATTCCGAACTACAACGATCCCGCATCGTTCAACACGGCATATTACGGCGGCCCGACGCCGCCGCCCGGGGATCTGCTCGGGACCTCGCAGTTCGACGGGACCTCTACCGATCTCACCGCGTCGGGAAACCAACCGCCCGGGGTCATCGTCGTCAATCCCTGCACCGGGTTTACGTACAACAACGCAAACGGCTGCGCCGCCGCGTCGACGGCAACCACAAGCAATGAGACGGAGTTCATGACCGTTCAGTCGTGGCCGTTCTACGTCGGTTCGAGTACGTCGTCGAACGTCAACCCCGGCACCTTCGCCGTCGAGACCCAGACCGACGACGGCTCGTGGATGACGCTCTCGGGGCAAGCTTACACCTACGCGCAACCCGGCAATTTCCAGAATACGGCCGGCTTGACGGCTGGCGTCGCCGCGGTCGATAACGGCGGCATGCATTCACCTGCCGGCGTGACGTCGACGTTCACGATTCCCGGCACCGGCGAATGCGCGACCAATCTCTATTACCTCACGTTTGAGTACTTCGAGGCTGCGGGGGGCCAAGCCAGCGTCGGTTACAGCTGGCAACCGCCCGGTGCGCCCTCTCAGACGACCATACCGCAAGCGGTCGTCTGGGGACAGGTGCTCTACAATGGGCAGCCGGAGCCGGGTGCGACGATCTCGATTCCTCTACCGGGCGGCGGTACTGTTACGGTCACCTCCGATACGAGCGGCTGCTTCGGCTACAACTACCCTCCGACGTGGGCGGGAGCGTTGAACGTCGGAACCGTGAAGGCAACCGATACGCCTCACGGCTCGAGGACGCAAAAGAATAAAAACACGATCGTCACTATGGGTGATGCGACCTTCGTGCAGTTCTCGTTCCCCAATCCGGTGCCGTACGTGAACCTCTTCAAGCGCATTACCCAGATTCAAACCAAGGGACCGACGCCGGCTCCCGGCGCAACCTACCAAACCGTCGTGCCGACGCCCGATCCGAACAATCCACCCGGCGTCGCGGGGACGGCGAATACGCTGAACGTCTACCCCGGCGACATCGTGACGTACACGATCTATTTCGACAACTCCGGCAGCACGCCGGCCTATTACCCGAACCTCACCGACGTCCTCTCGCCCGACATGACGTACGTTCTCGGTTCGGCGACCGGTACGTGCTGCATAAATCCAACGGTTTCGATCCCCATAACCCCCTCGGTTAGCGGCAATACGGTTACGTGGACGCTCGCAACTCCGCTTCCGACCGCATCGCCGCTCTCTCCCCAGACGATTCAAGGCAACGTCTCCGTCCAAGCTAAAGTAAACTAACCCCCGCCATCCTGTCATCCTGAGCCTGTAGAAGGACGGTCGAAGGATGGTAGGATGCGGCGCGCGCTTCCCGTAAGTCCGCACGCATGCTCGTGTTGGCTATCGAAACCTCGTGCGACGATACGGCCACCGCGGTCGTACGCGGCGGGCGTATCGTACTCTCCAGCGTTTCGACCGATCAGGATCGCTTCCACGCGAAGTACGGCGGCATCGTCCCGGAGATTGCAAGCCGCCGGCATGTCGCGTTGCTCTCGGCTGCCGTCGAAGATGCACTCGACCGCGCGGGCGCCACGTTCGAGCAGGTCGACGCGATCGCCGTCACGCGTGGTCCGGGGCTGATCGGCAGCTTGGTGGTCGGCGTCGCCGCGGCCAAAGCGCTGGCGTTTGCCCTAGGCAAGCCGCTCTACGGCGTCAA
>JAJXWN010000137.1 GCA_021781595.1 bacterium
TGCTCGGCATGTACCCGCACGCCCCCAGCTTCGCCAAACGTTACGCGCAGGTCGGCGACGTCGCAACCGAAGCCCTCCGCGCTTACGCCGAGGACGTGCGCCAGCGCCGTTTCCCTTAACAGGTTAGACCATCTGGCGCGTTTTGTGCGTGGCCGGGACGTTCGGATAAGCGCCCGTTAGGCACCCCAAACACATCTCCGCGCGCGACCGGCCGGTCGATGCGATCAAGCCGTCGAGGCTCAGATAGCCGAGCGAGTCTGCGCCGATCTTTCGCCGAATCTCGTCGACCGTGAAATTCGCAGCAACGAGTTCGTCGTAGGTCGCCATATCGACGCCCAGGTAGCACGGATGCTTGATCGGCGGCGAGGTGATGCGAACGTGAACCTCGCGAGCGCCTACGTCGCGCAGCAACTTCACGATACGCGGCGTCGTCGTTCCGCGCACGATCGAATCGTCGACGACGATTACGCGCAGGTCCTTCAGGTTCTCGATCACGGGATTGAATTTGAGCTGCACGCCGCGGCTGCGCATCTCCTGGTCGGGGCTGATGAAGGTCCGCCCGATGTAGCGGTTCTTGATTAAGCCCTCGACGTATGGCAGACCGCTCTCGGCCGCGTATCCGATACCGCCCGGCACGGCGGAATCGGGGACCGCCATCACCACGTCGGCCTCGACCGGGTGTTCGATCGCCAGAAGCTGCCCCATGCGGTGGCGCGCCACATAAATCGACTGCTCGTTCAGCTTCGAGTCGGGCCGTGCGAAGTAGATGTACTCGAACATGCACAGCGCCGGCTGTTCTCGGGTGGGCGTGGAGATCGATGCGATGCCATCAGCCGAGATGCGGACGATCTCTCCCGCGCCGATCTCTCGCAGATAGGTCGCACCAACCGTCAAGAGCGCGCACGATTCAGAGGCGACCGCGTGCCCGCCGTCGGGCAGCGTGCCGATGCAGAGCGGCCGCACGCCCCACGGATCGCGGAAGGCATAGATTTCGTCCCTCGTCGATAGGATCACGGAATACGCGCCGCGTGCCCGGCCGAACACGCTCGCGATGCGGTCGAGCATCGTCCCCGAACCCTCTACGATGAGCTTTGCCAGCACCTCCGAGTCGGAACTCGCCTGCAGCGTGACCGTCGGCGAGAGCATCTCGCGCAGTTCGTCGGTGTTGGTGATGTTGCCGTTATGCGCGAAGGCAAAGTCGCCGATGTCGCTTCGCTCGAGCAACGGCTGCGCGTTGACGACGATCGACGAACCCGTCGTCGAGTAGCGCGTATGCCCGACGGCGATGTGGCCGCTGAGTCCAGCGAGGATCCGCTCGTCGAAGATCGCGCCGATGAGCCCCATCTCTTTATGCGAGCGGATCGTGCCGCCGTCGGACGCGGCGATACCCGCCGACTCCTGCCCGCGGTGCTGTAAGGCGTAGAGCGCAAAGAATGCCAGGCGTGCCGCGTCGCGTCCGGGGGCGAAGATTCCGGCGATGCCGCACATGTCAGTCGCGGCTGCGCCGGCCGGAGAATATCTGTAGAAGCGCCAGGAAGATATTTATCGCATCCAGGTATATCTGCACCGCGAGTTGGACGGGCGTGTATCCGTCGCCACCCGCGCGGATGCGGGCGAAATCGACGAGGACGAGTCCGGAGAAGATGACCAACGTAGCCCAAGCATAGAGCGTCGGATGCACGAAGTGCGTGAACGCCGAGACGATGCCGAAGAGCACGAGGGCGATCAGCGCAAGGAAGAACAAGCCTTGAAAGCGCCGCAGATCGAGCCCCGTAGCGTAGACGACGACGGCCAGCGCCAGCAGCCCCAGACCCGTCGTGAGCGCCGCCTGCGTCACCACGTCCGGGCCAAGATAGCTAACGAAATGCGCGATCGTCGGGGCGAGCCCGATTCCCTCGAGAAACGCGAACAGGTAAAAAAGCGCGAGCGAAAGGGCCTCGTTGGCGCGCGTCGCGTTGATCGCGAACAGGAGCGCGAAGCCGCCAAGCAGCGCGAGCAAACCTACGCCAAAGCCGACGATCCCGCCGAACGCATAGGCCGAGAACGCAGTGATCAGAAGCCCGAGCGCCGTGATGCCCAGAACCTGCCCGAGCAGTGAGTGTGCCGGGATCGCGGCGGCCGCCGGCGCGCCAACGCGGGTCTGCGGTTGGATGTGAAATGCCATGGCGTTCCTTACTAACCTCCGTTCGGATCCGAAGTTTCACCAACGAGCTCGCCGCTCCCACGTTCGCCCACCGCATGCCCGCCGGGGGGTAGTGAATGCGCCGGCAGCGCGAGCGAGCACACGGCCTCCGCCGTCGCGTTAGAACTTCGCGATGTCGGTGCGATAGGTGAGCGCACCGGCCGCGCCCAAACGATGGGCGAGCGCGCGAACGGCATCGTACGCGTTGGCACGCGCCCGCGCAACGTCGTCGCCGAGCGCGGTTACGGTGAGAACGCGCCCGCCCGTCGAACGCACGGTGCCGTCGGCGGCAAGCGCCGATTCACCCCAGAAGGCGTGCGCGCCGGCTCCGAGGCCGACATCGGCGCAGAGGCCCGTGAGCGGCGTGCTGCTCCGCGGGTAGGCGCTCGTTGCCAGCACTACGCCGGCGCAGGCTCTGCTTGCAAATGACACCGTGCCCAGATCCAGCGCGCCGTCCGCGGCGGATTTCAGCAGCTGCGCGAAATCGCCGTTGACGCGCGGCATCAGCACTTGTGCCTCCGGATCGCCGAATCGTACGTTGAACTCTACGACGTACGGGCCGTCGCCGGTCCACATCAGCCCGCAGTACAAGATGCCCACGTAACTCTCGCCCTCGGCGAGCAGGCCGCGCAATACGGGAGCGAGTATGCGCTCGCGCACGCGATCGACCATATCTTTCGGGAAGCCGGTGGGCGGCGAGTAGGCGCCCATGCCGCCGGTGTTCGGTCCGGTGTCGCCGTCGCCGGCTCGTTTGTAATCGCACGCGCCCGCCAGGGGGTACATCGCGCGGCCGTCGCAGATTGCGAAGATGCTGACCTCGCGCCCGACCAACAGCTCTTCAAGCAGCACGTCGCTGCCGCCGCCGGGAACGTGTCCGCTCGCGTACCACTCATTGACCACGCAGCGCGCGGCATCCACGTCCGGCGCAACGACGACGCCCTTACCCGCCGCCAAGCCGTCCGCCTTGACGACGCACGCCCCGTTCCATTCTTCCAGCACCTTCAGCGCGCCGTCGAGCGAATGCACGGCCACCGCGCGCGCGGTCGGAACGCCGTGGCGCTGCATGAAGCGTTTGGAGAATATCTTGCTCGACTCCAGGCGCCCGCTCGAACGATTCGGACCGAACGTCGCGATGCCGGCCTCGCGCAAACGGTCGCAGACGCCGGCCGCGATGGCGGCTTCCGGACCGACGACCGCTAAATCGATCTTCTCCCGCAGGCACGCCTGCGCCAGCGCTTTGCCGTCGGTGGCCGGAATCGCCCAGTTTTCGCCGCGCGAAGCCGTCCCCGCGTTGCCGGGTGCGGCGTAGACCGCTTCGCACGAAGGCGACGCCGCGACGCGCCACGAGAGCGCATCCTCGCGCGCGCCGGCGCCCACGATCAAGACTCTCATCACTCCCATTCCACCGTCGAGGGCGGCTTCGACGTAATATCGTAGGCCACGCGGTTGACGCCCGGCACCTCGTTGACGATGCGCGTACTGATGCGCTCGAGCAGTGCGTGCGGCAGGCGTGCCCAGTCGGCCGTCATGCCGTCCTCGCTCGTAATCGCGCGAACCGCGACGAGATTTGCGTAGGTCCGCCCGTCGCCCATAACGCCGACACTTCTCACCGGCGTGAGCACCGCAAAGTATTGCCATGGTTTTGGATCGAGCGCGGCCGCCTCGATCTCCTCGCAGACGATCGCATCGGCTTCACGCACGATCGCCAAACGCTCCGGCGTGACGTCGCCGATGATGCGTACGGCCAGTCCCGGTCCCGGAAAGGGCTGGCGCTCGACGATGCGCTTGGGTAAGTCCAGGACGCGCCCGACCGCGCGCACCTCGTCCTTGAAGAGCGAGCGCAGCGGCTCGACGAGGCCCAAGTGCATCTGCTCGGGCAAGCCGCCGACGTTGTGGTGCGACTTGATTTTGTGGCCGGCCTTGCTCGCCGGCGTCTTCGACTCGATGACGTCCGGATAAAGCGTCCCTTGCACCAAATACTTCACGCCCGCAATCTTGGCCGCCTCCTCCTCGAAGACGCGGATGAACTCGTGGCCGATGACGATGCGCTTGCGCTCGGGATCGCTCTCGCCGAGGAGCTTCGCGAGGAAGCGCTCGCGCGCGTCGACGGCCACCACGTTTAAATGCAGCACGTCGCGAAAGGCCGCTACCACCGCTTCAGCCTCGCCCTTGCGCAGCAGGCCGTGATCGACGAAGACGCACGTCAGCTGCGTGCCGATCGCACGCGCCGCCAGCGTCGCCGCTACCGCCGAATCCACGCCGCCGGAGAGCGCGCATATCACGTTGTCGCTGCCGACCGAAGCGCGAATCTCCGCAACCGCGCGCTCGACGAACGACTTCATCTCCCAGCGCTCGGTGATTCCGGCAATGCGATGGAGAAAGTTATCGAGGATTTGCTTGCCGAACTGCGTGTGCGCAACCTCGGGATGAAACTGCACGCCATAGATCTTCCGCCGTGCGTCGCCCATCGCCGCGACGCCGCAGCGCGGCGTCGACGCAAGTTCTGCGAATCCGTCCGGCAGGTGCGTCACCGAATCGCCGTGCGACATCCAGACGCGCGACTCCCTCGGAACGCCTTCGAACAGCGCCCCCCCCGCGCGATCGACCCGCAGCTCCGCCGGCCCGTACTCGCGGCGATCCTCGCGCACGAGCTCGGCCCCGAGATCGCGAGCGAGCAGCTGCATGCCATAGCAGATGCCGAGAATGGGCAAACCGGCGGAGAGGATGGCCGGGTCGATGCCCGGCGCCTCCGGCACGAGCGTGCTCTCGGGTCCGCCCGTGAGGAGGATCGCTGCAGGCTCGCGCCTTTCGATCTCGGTCCATGGCGTATCGTGGGGAACGATCTCGCAGTAGACGTTCAACTCGCGAATGCGCCGCGCGATCAGCTGGCCGTACTGCGCGCCGAAATCGAGAATGCATACGCCGCGCAGGAGGCGGTCCCGTCGCGGGGCTTGGGAAGGTGAGAGCATCGGTGCTCCCTTTCGGCCCGCCCGCGCTCGGCTCTTTGTACGAACGGGCGATAGGATCGGGCAACCTCCAGGTGAAGGGTGCGGGATGGAACACGATCGCGACCGCCGCCACGGGGCCAAGCAGCCCGAAATTTTCAATCACGAGCGCGCGGCGCGGCTCGACGACCCGCAACGAGAGACATTCCTGCCGACGCCGGTCCTGATCGCGGCCCTCGGCGCGCCGCACGGAGCGAGCGTCCTCGATTTCGGCGCCGGAACGGGCCGGTACGCCATCGCACTCGCCCGCGCGCGCCCCGACCTGCACGTCGTCGCCTTCGACGTTCAGCCGGAGATGACCGCGATCGTTCGCCGCCGCGCCGATGAGGCCGGCCTCTCCAATATCGAAACGGCAGACACGGACGTGGCGCGCCTGCCACGGGCGTCTTTCGCTCGAGTCCTCGCGGTCAACGTCCTACACGAGATCGGCGATATCGACGTGCGCGCGCTCGGCGATCTTCTCGCGCCGGGCGGTTACGCGCTTCTGGTCGACTGGGACGGCGGCGTGCCGCGCGAAGTGGGCCCGCCGGCCGATCACGTACACTCGCTCGCCGAAGCCCGCGAACGCCTGGCACGCTGCGGCCTCTCGGCGCAGCCGCTCGGCATCGCCGAGTTTCCGAATCACTACGCGTTGCGCGTCACTACGTAAGTATTTCGCTGAGACGGTCGCCGTCGCGCGCGAAGACGACCTCCATCGCGATGCGCTCCCCAACCGACAGGTCGCGCCCCCACCGGTACGCCGAGTACGGCGTATAGCGCGTGCCGGGTGAACCCGGGATGCGCAGCGAGACGTCGTAGCAGACGAACTCTTTCGGCGGTCCCGCGACGACGATGCACTGCAGGGCGAA
>JAJXWN010000138.1 GCA_021781595.1 bacterium
GCGAGCTGCCAACCGCGACCGATTGCGAGAAGCGTGCCGCAGGCCCCGCATCTGCAGGCTGCGGCCCCAACGCCATCGCCGCCGGCAACAAGAGGAGAAAGCCGGTCACTGCCGCGCGCCCTCGGATTGGGATGTTTCGCACGCGTTCATTGTAGTGGTGCCTGGTCGCAAGCAGCATGAGAATCAGATGAGTAGCCATGCTCCCAAGGGCCGCATGGAAGCCGATGAAGATGCGCGAGGGCCGAAGGCCGGGGCCCCGGCGGCTTTGCCGGCGGGGGCGCGCAGCGCGGACGCGCCATTTTCACCTGAGTTAACCGGCGGTGCCGTCGATGCGCGGAAACGTTGCACGGAGGAGCGTGCCGCCGCTGGGTACCGCCTCGGCTTCCACCCGTCCGCCGTGCACCTGCGCGATTGAGCGCACGATCGCGAGTCCGAGGCCAGTGCCGGGGACGGCGCGATTGCGCGACTTGTCGGTGCGATAGAATCGGTCGAAGACCAGCGGCAGTTCCTCCGGGTCGATGCCCGTCCCGGTATCCCGCACCTCGATCGTGCCCTCGGCCGGCGTGGCGCTCACCCGGACCGTCACGCCTCCGCGCTGGGTGAACTTTATGGCGTTATCGATCAGGTTGGTGACGAGTTGCCGGATCAAATTCGGGTCGCCCGAGATCATCGGCGTTTCGCCTGCGCATTTGCAGTCCAAGGAGATATGCTTCTCGGCGGCGCGCTGCGAGGTTCTGCGTACCGCGTCGGCAGCTACGCTTGCGAGCGAGATCGGCTCCTTGGCGATGCCATCACCCGAGTCGGCTTTGGCGAGCGTGAGCATGCCGCTTACCATGTTTGCGAGTGCGGCGCTCTCGCTGGCGATCGCCAGCAGACTCTCTCGCCGGACGCGTTCGTCCGCGTCACCCCAGCGCGCGAGCATCTGCGCATTGGCATTGATGGAGGTCAGCGGCGTCTTCAGTTCGTGCGACGCGTCGGCGATGAACTGGCGCTCGCGCGCGAAGGCCTCTTCGAGCCGGCCGAGCAGATCGTCGAACGTCTCTGCGAGCCGGCCGATCTCATCTTGCCGGTTCTTCCATTTCAGGCGCCGGTCGAGGCGATCGGATCCGATCTCGCGCATCGCTCGCGCCAGCTCGTCGATCGGGTTGGTTGCTTGCGAAGCGAGTGCGATCGAGAGTGCGGCCACGGCCACGACCGCTACGGCGAGGATGAGCGCGATGGCGCGCTGTGTCTGTGAAAATGCGCGATAGAGCCGTTCGAGCGGCTCGCCGACCTGGACGACGACGGCTTGCCTGCCCGATGCGAGCAATTGCTCCTCGATCAGGAACGGACCCTTGGCCGTCTGTACGACGTGCGGGGCTATGGCGGAACGTTTCGGGGAGAGGCCGGGGGAGGGTGGGAACGACATCGAGCCCATGTTGTCGCTCTTGTTGAGCGGATAGCCCTTCGGCGTATCAACCTGAATGTAGGTATCCCGGGAAGCCCAGCGGCCGAGGTTGTCGCCGTTGGTGAGAATTTCGAGCGAGGCTCCTGAGGTGTTTTCGATAACGAACGTGTTGGGCGGCGGCAGCGTGGTGCGCACGATCTCGGCCATCGTCCGGTCGAGGCGCGCAGCCGCTTGGCTGTAGAGAATCGCCTGGAAGCGCAACGTGATCGTAAAGCCGAGCGCGACCATGGCGGCGGCCAGCAGGAGCGCATACCACATGGCGATGCGCCAGCGCAGGGACATTAATCTCTTATCGTGTAACCGACGCCGCGGACCGTCGTTATGAGCTTGTCCGCGAAACCGTCGTCGATCTTCACGCGGAGGTAGCGGATGTAGACATCGATGAGATTGGAGTCGCCGAGGAAATCGCTTCCCCATACGCCGTTGAAGAGCTCGTCCCGTGAGTGGACTTTGTTGCGGTGCAAGAGCAAGTACTCGAGCAGCGCATACTCTTTGGCGGTCAGGCCGACGGCTTTACCGTCGCGGCGAACTTCGTGGCGGTCGCGGTCCATCGCTACGCCGCGGTACTCGATGAGGTTGGAATGCGGTACGCGCTCGCGCAACCGGGCGCGTACGCGTGCCAGCAGCTCGTCGGTCGAGAACGGCTTTACCAGATAGTCGTCGGCCCCGAGGTCCAAGCCGGCGACGCGGTCGGGGATGCGGTCCTTGGCCGTGAGCATGACGATCGGCACGCGGCTCTTGGCACGCACGCGCCGGCAGATCTCAAGGCCGTCCATCTTTGGCAGCATCAGGTCGAGCACGATAAGGTCGGGCTCTTTCAGCGCGCGCTCCAAGCCCGCGAGCCCGTCGCGCACGACTTCGACGGCGTACCCCTCGTGCTCGAGTTCGAGATGCAAGACACGCCCGATGGCCGCATCGTCTTCGATGACGAGGATATGGAACCGGGGCTCGGGTCTCTCAATCACAGATGGGTTATCGGCGCGTGACTCGCTTCGGCGCAGGCACCGGGACCAAATTCACCATCGATAACCAGCACGCGATGCCGCCCCCGAGCGCGATCCATAGCAGCGTCGGCGGTTGCGAAAAGATCTCCCGCAACGTGTAGCCGATGGTTTGGATCGTCGCCGTGAAACGGCCGGCACCGCCCGTAAAGATCGCCGAGCAGAGCCAGACGAGCACGGCCGCCAGCGCACCCAGCGTCCACGCCTCCCACAAGCGGATCGGAAAGACCGGCCGGTAGACGGTCGCGGCCAGGATAGACGCGCGCAGATCCGCGGGCGGCTGCTCGAGCGGGAGCGCAAAGAGGGCTGCGTCGAGGTCGTCATGTCTCATTGAGGGCTCTCCATCGCGCCTTCGCGTAAGGTGCGCCGTAACTGTTCCTTCGCGCGGAAGAGGTGCGTCTTGACCGTGCCCATCGGCAGCCCCAGCACCGTCGCGATTTCGTCGTACTGTTTTTGCTGCAAGTGGTACAGCGTAATGACCGTTCGATACTTCTCCGGTAACGCCGCTATCGCCGCCCGAAGCCGTTGCGCTTCGTCCGCGGCGATGGCCGCCTGTTCGGGGCCCGGACCGCCATCCGCTCGCTCCGGGAACTCCTCATTGCTATAACGCTTGCGGCGAGCCAAACGGTCGCAGCAGGCGTGATAGGCGATGGAAAAGATCCAGGTCGAGAACTTGGATCCGGCTTTGAACGTGCGCAGGCTGCGAAAGGCCTTGAAGAAGGCCTCTTGGGTGACGTCGCGCGCTTCTTCAGCATCTCGCATCGTCCGAAAGGCCAGGTGGTAGACCGCGCGGTCGTAGCGCTCGACGAGCGTACCGAAGGCATCCGCATTGCCGGCCAGCGCTGCGGCAACCAGATCGGAGTCCTCAACGCGGCTTACCGAGTCTATGCTTGGTCTCTCCAGTAGCGCTGCAGCCACGCCCGTGGTACGGGTGGGCATCGCCGGATGTTTCGCCGTATCGGGCGAAACACCGGGCGCCGAAAAGCGTACTTGGAAGAGAAAAAAGACGGAGGGCGACAACGCAATGCTGCCGATGCTCGATACCTGCAGAAGCCCGTTCCCGGCGGACCGGGGGCGGCACCTGTGACCGTGGGCTACTCGCGAACTGCGATCGTGGTCATGCTCGTCGCGGCCGAGATCCTGGTGCTGGGCGCCGTGTTCTGGGCGTTGGGCGGGCGGACGGGGTTCACCGCCGGCGCCGTAGACCTGCGGCCGGTCGCCTTTCATCCCAAGGCGATCGCGCCGATCGACGCCGGCAACGCTCCGCACGTGACCGTTAGCGACGCAGATTCGCTCGTCACCGTCACGCCGTCCGGCGACGGCCGGGTGCACGTCACCGACCTTACGCATTTCGGCGGCGCGATGTGGGGTACGGGGCGCGTCGCGCAGCTCTCGGTCGAACGCACGTCCGGCGGCGTCCGCATCGAGCGCCCCGAGAGCAGCGGATGGGCAAATGGATTCATAGACCTCGGCGGCTTCGCGCGGCGGCGCATCGCCGTTGCGCTGCCGGCCGGTGCCTCGCTCGACGTACGCCGGGCCGCGGGTGCCGATATCGCGGGGTTGTCGGGTCCGGTCCGGGTCGTATCACTCGATGGACGGATCGTGCTGCGGGATTTGAGCGGCGGCGTCGACGCCCGTAGCGATGACGGCGCCATCGAGGCGAGCGGAGTCAGCGGAGCTAGCGTCTCGCTTGCGTCGCAAGACGGCCGCATCTCGTTGGTCGACGTCTCCACCGGAACGCTCGTCGCGACGACTGCGGATGGCTCGATTCATGCGAGCGGGTTGAGAATTGGCGGTCCAGGCGCGACCGGGCGCCTCCACACCGGCGACGGCAGCGTTGACCTCTCCTTTGCGGGAGACCCAAACCTTTCCGTACGAGCCCATACCGGCGACGGCCGGATCCTGATGGACGGGCGTGCCACGCATAACGACGACGCCACCGATGCGAGATATACGTTGGGCAGTGGCGCGGGCAGCTTCGACGTTTCGACGCAGGACGGAACGATCTCGATGACCACGAATGGAGGTCAGTAAGTATGTTGTCCAGCAACGATGTCGCAGCCCTCGCGGTGCTCCTCATCTTCGGTATGCCGATCGCCTACGGGATGATCAGTCGCATCTACTCCCACCAGGAACGGCTCGAGATGATTCGCCGGGGCATCGTTCCACCGCCCGATCCGCGGACCATGCGGCAGATGGCTCGCGGCAAGGTGTGGGGGGGCGGCGCCTTCGGTTACGGCCAGCAGCAACCCGCTCAGCCCCCGTACGATCCCTATTCTTACGCGCTATACCAGGCCAACCGCACGTTGCATAAAGGCGTCGTTCTTACAATGATCGGTTTCGCGCTGCTGGTGGGGTTGTCGTTCATCGATATCGGCCAGCCCGGGCCGTGGCTGCTCGGAGGCCTGATCCCCATGTTCATAGGCATCGCGCAGGTGATCGTCGCGGTGCTTTCGGGGGCGCGGCTGGGACCGTTCGGCGCGAGCGAGAGCGTACCACCGCCGAGTACGCCGGCCGAGCAGCCGGCGGCTGCGGAGCCTACGCCGGGGCCTTACGCGTGGCGCCCCGGCTCGACGACCGAGTTGCAGCGCCCGGTTCGGCCGCCGGACTTCAAACAGTAGGGCCGCGGCGCGGGGTATAAAATCGAACCGCCGGAAGGTCTTCCCGGCGGTTCGATTTTTCTGTAACGTTTAGCCCCGATGCTGAGGGTTCACTTACAGTTGACCAGGGCCATAGCCCATCCCGCGGCAGTTCTCGTCCGGACGAGGTACCCGTCGGAGGTGCGGTCGTAAACCTGATAGCCCGCTCGAAGCGCGTCGGCCAGCGATTTAAAAACCATGAGACCTGACATTTGCGTGGACCCTCCTTTCCTTCTTGTTCTTTTTTCTATAACGGCCGTTGCCGTGTAGAAGTTCAGTGTTCTTCGATAGTTTACGAAAACTTGCACGGCGAAAGTATGTCGGCTTGCTTGGGAGAAAGAGTGGCCATGCTCACGAACCAGATGCCGGTAGCGGTGCATGCGACGACGGTGCTCGATCGCACCGAGCCGGCACCCGGTATCGTCCTCTTGGGCTTCTACGCTCCGGAACTGGCAGCTGTGACGCGTCCGGGGCAGTTTTTGATGGCGATCCCCCCGGGGGGTGAGCGCACGGCGACCGCACTCGGCATCTACGAGGCGCAAGATCATCGCGTCGCCGTGCTGTTTTCGGCCTGTGGACCACGCACTCGGGAACTCGCCGGGCTGCGCGCCGGAGATGGGTTAGAGGTTACCGCGCCGCTCGGTAACGGGTTCGACCTCTCTGGGAGCCCGCGCGACGTTGCCGTCGTTGCGGGTGGAATCGGCATCGCGTCGCTGCTCCTGCCGGCGCAGGCCCTTGTTGCGAGCTCGGCGCGCGTCCGCTTGTACTACGGCGCGCGCTCGGCTGCATTGCTCGTCGAGCGCGATAGGTTTGCCGCGGAGGGCTGCGAGATCTACTGCGCGACCGACGACGGCAGCTACGGCCGGCGCGGTTTCGTGACCGGACTGCTGGCCGGTGCTGAACCAAGACCGGATCTCGTCCTTGCATGTGGTCCGGCGCCGATGCTG
>JAJXWN010000139.1 GCA_021781595.1 bacterium
CGTCGAACGCATCGCGCATCGTACGAATTACGCGAACACCGCCGATCTCTTCGCGGCGATCGGTTTCGGCGACGCGTCGGCGCAATCCGTCGTCAACCGCCTCAAAGAAGAAGTCAAGAGCTCCAACGTTGTCGAGATCGGCAAGATCGGGCGCCCGCCCTCGGTTTCGCGCCGGGTCGCGCGCAAGACCAGCGGCATTCGCATCGCCGGCGTCGACGACGTGCTGGTGCGCCTCTCCAAATGCTGCAGCCCGGTCCCTGGCGATCCGATCGTCGGTTACGTCACCATCGGCAAGGGCGTGAGCGTTCACCGCGCCGACTGTCCTAACGTTGCGTACATGACCGCGACGCCGGAGCGGATGCTGGAGGCGACGTGGGCCGGCAAGACCGAGTTCACGCACGCCGTCGATATCGAAATCGAAGCGCTCGACCGCACGGCCTTACTGCAAGACGTGATGGTCGTGTTTTCGGAGATGAAGACGCAGGTGAGTTCCGTCACCGCCCGCGTGAAACGCGACCATCATGCGGTCGTCAGTTTAACCGTCCAAATCCACGACCTCGATCACCTGCACAAGATCTTGCGCAAGCTCGAGACGCTCAAAGACGTACGCCGCGTCTATCGCGTGACAAAACGCGAAGCACGCGTCTCTCAGGGTTCTTAACAGGTTGCGGAAAAACCCTCGCCGCCGTCTCGAACCCGCCTGTTCCGCCGAAAGCTTCGTTGCTCTTCGGTCACAACGCTACGGCGTTGCTTCCTCATCGCTCCTCGTTTCGACGAAACATTCGGGCCCGATCCGGAGACCGCGGGTCTTTCCGCAACCTGTTAACCGACCCCGTTGCCGCCGTTGAATCTTGCCCACATCGCGGCCTTGGCTGCGGTCGCTCTCGCGGCCGGTGCGATTAACAGCGTTGCGGGTGGGGGAAGTTTCCTCTCGTTCCCGACGCTCATCTTCGTCGGCGTTCCGCCGATTGCGGCGAACGCGACGAACAATACGGCCATGTGGGTCGGCGTTCTCGGCAGCGCGCGCGGCTACAAAGAAGAGATCCGCGAGCATCGCCACCTGCTCTTGCTTCCATTGCTCGTGAGCCTCGTCGGCTCGCTCGGCGGCGCGGTGTTGCTGCTGAAGACGCCGCCGATCGTCTTCCAGCGCATGATCCCGTTCTTGCTGCTGTTCGCGACGGCGGTCTTCGCGCTCAGCCCGTATTTTGTAAAGCCGCATGCCTCCAGCGCTCGCAAGCACACGCCGCTGCAGTTAGCGCTCCAGTTTTGCGTCTCGGTCTACGGCGGCTACTTCGGCGCCGGCATGGGCATATTGATGCTCGCGATCCTGGCATTCTCGGGGCTGCCGAACCTCAATGCGATGAACGGCGTCAAAAACGTGCTGTCGATCACCATCAACGGTATCGCGATTGTTCCGTTCGTCCTGGCCGGCATCATCCAGTGGTTTCCGGCGATCTTGATGGCGGCGTTCGCGGTGCTCGGCGGTTACTTTGGCGCGCGTTTCTTCCGGCGATTACCGGCGCGCGTTTCGCGGACCGTCGTGATCGCCATCGGCACCGCGATGACGGCGTATTTCTTCGTGCAAATCATGCACGGCTAAGCCGGCACGATCGGCTCGGCGTGCGGCGCGCAGCTCGCCTTTGGCAGGCGTGAGCGACCGTTTCCGCCGTGCCGTTCGCGGTGGAAGCGCGGTTCGATGTGTTGCGCCGACCACAGATACAGCGTCGGAATGACCACCAGCGAGAGCATCGTCGAACAGAGTAGTCCGCCGACGACGACCGTTCCGAGCGGAGCCTGCGTTTCGCTTCCGGCTTCGATCCCGAGCGTTAGCGGAAGCATGCCGCCGACGGTGGCGAGCGTCGTCATCAAAATCGGCCGGAGCCGCAGGGGTGCGGCCTGGAGGACGGCATCGCGCGCGGAGAGCCCGCGGTGGCGCAGCTGATTGGTGAACTCCACGACGAGAATTGCATTCTTGACGACGATGCCGACCAGCATGAGCATGCCTATGAAGGCCGTCAAACCGAAGGAACGATGCGTCAGCACCAGAGCCAGCACGACGCCGGCCAGAGAGAGCGGTACCGAGACCATGATGATGAGCGGGTGCAGCAGCGATTCGAACTGCGAGGAGAGGAGCATGTAGATCAACAGTATGGCCAGGATTACGATCAATCCCATGCTGCTGAAGGCCTGGCTCTGCTGCGTCACCGATTGCCCGAACTCCCAGTAGTAGCCGGGCGGCAATACGATCGAGTTCATGATCTTCGTTGCCGCTTGGACCGCCGCTCCGAGCGGAATGCCGGTGAGATCGGCCGTGACGTCGATCTCGCGCTGCTTATCCTGGCGCGTGATCTCAGATGGGCCTACGCCCGTCGTGATGCTAGCTATCTCGCCAAGCGGAACCGTCGGCAGCGTAAAGCCTCCTCCCGCCGTCGCCGCCGTCGTGGAGGTGAGCGGCGCGGCAGAGCCTCCGCCGTTGCTCGCAACCGGGATCTGCAGCTGGTCGATGGATGGAAGCGACCGCCGCTGGCCGGGCGGCAACTGGACGATGATCGGGTATTCCGTCCCGTTGATTTGCAGGAAGGAAGCCGTATCACCGCTCGTCGCGGTATCGATCGTCTGCGCGACGTCTTGCGTCGAAAGGCCGAGTTGCGCGGCGAGGGTGCGGTTGACCGCGACGTTGAGCAGTGGCTGCGATGGCGTGATGCTGGTATCGGGTCGCGAGATTCCACGCACGCGCTGAAGCTTCGGGATGACCTCTCTCTGAGCTATGGCATAGAGCGTGTTCTCGCTCGGACCGTAGATCTGAACGTCCAGCGCGCTCTGGCCGCGCGCGATGATGTTTTGCAGGATGTCGATCGGATGTCCGAACGCTTGCAACCCCGCAATCGGCTTGGAAGTGCTCGTGCGGGCGGCCGGGCTGCCGGTGCCGTTGAGAGCCGACTGCCACTGCTGGACGAACTGCGCCGCGGTGTTGCTCGTCGTCCCCGGTTTGAGCGTTATTGCAAGCGAAGCGATGTTCGAGACGCTTTGCGATATGATATATCCCTGGCTGCCGACCTGCGCCCCGACCGAGGCGACGCGCGGGTCTTTGCTCATCCGCCGTTCGACATCGCGCGCGACCCCATTCATGATGCTCAGTGCGGTGCCGTTGGGCATGCGGAGATTAAAACGCACGTAGCGGGAATTATCGGCGGGGAAGAGCTCGGTGCCAACGGCGCCCATCCGCAACGCCAAGATGGTGAGGACGATGACGACGCCGGCTGCAGCCACGACGCGGCCAGGATGATCGATCGACCACTCGAGCCGGCTGCGGTACCACCCTGCGAAACGTCCGTAGGCGGCGTCGAAATTAGCGACGAAGCGCGCGTACCCGCGCGAACGATGGCCGTTCGCATGGGATATCTCGTTGCGCAGGAGTACGGTCGAAAGCATCGGCACGGTCGTTAAAGCGACGAGCAGCGAGATGGCCACGGCAACCATCACCATGAGCGCGAACGGAGCGAAGATGAGCCCCTGCACGCCCGGAATGAGCAGCAATGGGATAAACACGGAGATGACCGTGATCGACGAGGCGAAAACCGCGGAGAATATCTCAGTGACCGCGCTTTCAGCAGCCTCCCTTACGGTTTGGCCGCGCGCCATATGGCGATAGATATTTTCGATTACCACGATCGCGTCGTCGACGATCAATCCAACGGAGAGTGCCAGGCCCCCGAGCGTCATCGTGTTCAGCGAATAGCCGAGAATGTAGGCGGCGAACAGAGTTCCCAGCACGGATATCGGCAGCGAGATCGCGACGATGAGCGTCGATCGCCACGAGTGCAGGAAGAGTAGGATGACGAGAACTGCGAGGATGGCTCCATAGAATGCAGTGTGCTCTAGCGCCGTGACGGCCTGCGTGATGAAATTACGCTGCCCGAAGACGACCGACATGTGCATATCCGGATAGCGCTTTTCCACCTGGGCGATCTTGGCGTAGACGCCGTTGGCCGTCTGAACCACGTTGGCGTTAGGCTGCGCGACGATCGAAACGCTGATCGCCGGCGTGCCGTTCAACCGCTGGAACGAACGCTGTTCTTCAATGGAGTCGCTAACGGTTGCGACGTTCTTCAGGTAAATGGGGGCGCCGTTCTTGGTCGCGACGATAATATCACCGACCTGCCTCGCATTTTGGAACAATTCGTTCGCTTGGATTTGATATTCTTTGTTCGATATCCGAACGATGCCGGCGGGGAGGTTCAAGTTTTCTTGGCTTACCCGGTTGACGATTTGGCTCAAGGTCAAGCCGTCGCCGGCCAAGAGCGTTTCGTTCGGGGCGATCATGATGGCGCGAGTTTGGTCGTTGCTGATCGCCACCGACGCGACTCCGGCGACGCTCGAAAACTCGTCGGAAAGGGTGTTGGTCCAGAGATCGCCGAGGTGGCGCACCGTCATGTTCGGATCGGTAACGAAAAGGTTTACGACCGGCAGCTGGTTCGGATCGAATTTGTTGATGGTCGGTTGCGAAAGATTGGGGTCGTTCGGCAACGAGCTGTATATCCGTGCGACCTGCTCTTGGACGTCGACGGCGGCCGTATCGATGTTCGTCCCATAATAGAACTGCGCGATGACGGTGCTGCTGCCTTCGGACGACCTGGAGTTGATCTGCTCGACGCCGGCGACGCGGCTCACCGCGTTTTCTATCGGCCGCGTTATCAGCGTTTCCATCTGTTGCGGCGCGACGTTCTTATAGCTGATGCTGACGAAGACGACCGGCGGAGAGAAACTGGGAAGCAGGGAGACGGGCAGACGAGGCAACGCAAAGATACCGAGCACGACGATAGCCGTGGCGATCATGGCCACGGTTATGCGGCGGTTTACGGCAAACTTTGCGATGGGCATGGAGGTCGCGACTTCCCTTCCGTGGACAGCGACCAGCATCCCAGACGGCAGTTAAAGATTGCTGAGAATCCGGCCGCCCAGGTGCCTCAGCACCGGGCTCCGCGCCGGTCCCCTTGCTCCCCGCCGGTTGCCATGGTATGCTAATCCGCGTTTTCGGGTTCGGACTTTTCCGGCCCGTACCCGCTGCCCGCCGGGCTCGGTGGGCCACTCGCCGCAAGCGAGCGTCCAGAGAGGGATAACCATGAGCGTCGATTACGAAGTGACCTATATCCTGCGGCCGAATTTCGAGGAGGCCGAGGCCGCCGAGCGCATCGTGGCGATTGGCGAACAGCTCAAGCAGATCGGCGGCTCGGTGCTGACCACCGAGAAACTGGGCAAGAAGCGCCTGGCCTACGAGATGAACGACGTGCGCGAGGGCATCTACGCGGTGATGCGTTTCCAGAGCGACGCCGCCGCTGCCAAGGAGCTCGAGCGCCAGCTCACGCTGAACGAAGACGTCATGCGCGCGTTGCTGATCAAGCTCGACAAACATGCCCTAGCCGCCGAGAAGGCGCCGCCGCCCATCCCTGCGCTGTAAAGTGCCAGACTGGTGGCACACCTAGCGCGTACTATCGGCGTCGTGAAGTAGTTGCAGGACACCGTTATAGCCGGAGAAAGAGTAGCGCAACATGGCGGCATCGTTCAATAAGGTAATCCTGGTCGGGACGCTGGTCCGGGACCCCGAGATCAGGTATATCGCGTCCGGCGCGGGCGTTACGAAGTTTCGTCTGGCCGTGAATCCCAACAAACGCGATCCAAAACCGGAAGAGACGCTCTTCATCGACGTGGTCGCGTGGGAGAAACTCGCCGAAACCTGCAACACGTACCTCAAGAAGGGCATGTCGTGCCTGGTTGAAGGGCGCCTTTCCATCCGCCAGTACGACGACAAGGAAGGCAACAAGCGCCAGGCGACCGAGGTCGTCATCAACACGATGCAGATGCTCGGCTCGCCGCGCGACCGCAGCGAGAGCGCTGGCGACGAGTGGTCGGGCGGCCGCAACGCGGCACCCGCCGGCGCTGCAGCAGGCGCATCGTCCGGCGGCGCGATTGACGATGCCCTCGACGACGAGATCCCGTTCTGAGCGGATTG
>JAJXWN010000140.1 GCA_021781595.1 bacterium
CAAGGCCATGGAAGAAGACGAACTGCGCGTGATGGTCGTCGATGAAAAGGTCCGTCCCGACGGTCGCAAACCAAACGAGATCCGTGCGATTTGGAGCAAGGTGCATTACGTGCCCCGCGTTCACGGTTCCGGCGTCTTCACGCGCGGCCAGACGCAGGTCTTTACCGCTGCGACGCTCGGCTCGATCTCGGATGCCCAGCGCCTCGACGGCATCGTGGCGCTCGAAGACAAGCGCTACATGCACTTCTACAACTTCCCGCCGTTCTCGGTCGGCGAGACGCGCCCGATGCGCGGGCCCGGACGCCGCGAGATCGGCCACGGCCATTTAGCCGAACGCGCGCTGCTTCCCGTACTGCCGCCAAAAGAAGAGTTCCCCTACACGTTGCGCTTGATGAGCGAAGTGCTCGAATCGAACGGATCGTCGTCGATGGCTTCGGTCTGCGGATCGACGCTCGCGCTGATGGATGCGGGCGTACCGATCAAGGACCACGTTGCAGGCGTCGCGATGGGCTTGGTTCTCAAAGGTAAGAAGTACGCCGTGCTCACCGACATCCAGGGCTTGGAAGACTCCCTCGGCGAGATGGACTTCAAGGTTGCGGGAACCAAAGCCGGCATCACCGCCATTCAAATGGACATTAAAGTTGCGGGCGTCACGATCGAGATCATGCGCGAAGCGATGACCGAAGCCAAGAAATCCCGGCACTTCATCATCGATAAACTCAAGGAGACGATCGCACGACCGCGTGAAGAGCTCTCGAAGTTCGCGCCGCGCATGATCGTCGTGCAGATCAATCCTGCGAAGATCAAAGACGTGATCGGACCCGGCGGCAAAGTCATCAACAAGATCATTGCCGATACCGGCGTCACCAAGATCGACATCGAGGATGACGGCAAGGTATTCATCACCTCGCTCGATGGCGAGTCGGCCGAGAAGGCCCGCGCGATCGTCGAGGCGATCACCAAAGAGGTGCTCGTCGGCGAAACCTATTTGGGAACCGTCACGCGTATCATCAACATCGGGGCCTTCGTCCAAATCATCCCCGGGAAAGAGGGGCTGGTCCACATCAGCCAGCTCGCGCCGACGCGCGTCGAGCGGGTCGAAGACGTCGTCAAGGTCGGCGACGAGATCATGGTCAAGGTCATGGAGATCGACGGCCAAGGCCGCATCAACCTCTCGCGCAAAGCATTGCTTGCGGGCGCCTCCTCCAACGGCCAAAGCGACCACGGCGAGCGCCGGGAGCCGGCACCGCACACCTCCGGCCCAGCCGGCGGCGGCGAACGCCGCCTGCCGCGCCGCCGCCACCCCCGCGAATAACCCCCTATGTGACCCTGAGCTCATCGAAAGAACGAGGCCCGCAGCGATGCGGGCCTCGTTCTTTCTCGGAACGAAGACGGCGCGCGTGAAGATTCCGCCGCCTCCTACGCAGGTACCCGCCGAGCGGGCAGTCGTCGTAACGGGTTCGTCGAGCGGCATAGGTCGGGCCACCGCGCTTCGTTTGGCCCGCAACGGCTGGGTCGTCTTCGGAGGCGTTCGCAGCGAAGCCGACGGGGAACGCCTCGCCGCGCTTCATCCGAACCTGCGCCCCGTGATGCTCGATGTCACGAACGCGACCGATCTGGCCGAAGCCGCGCGGAGCATCGCGCTCGGTGCGGTGCCGCTTCGCGGGGTCGTCAGCAACGCAGGCGTTGCCGTCGCCGGACCGCTCGAGTTTCTTCCCCTCGACGCCGTGCGTCGCCAGTTCGAGGTCAACGTCTTCGGAGCGCTGGCTACGGCACAAACGTTCATGCCCTTGCTGCGTACGACGCGCGGACGCCTGGTCTTCGTCGGTTCGATCGCCGGTCGCCTCTCGCCGCCGTTCGTCGGGCCATACGCCGCGTCGAAGCACGCGCTCGCGGCGTTCGCGGATTCCCTTCGCATCGAACTGCACGATTCGGGCGTTCGCGTGACGCTCGTCGAGCCCGGCCCGGTCGCGACGCCGATCTGGGAGAAGGGACGGGCCGGTAAAGATGCGCTGATCGCGAGCATGCCGCCGGAGGCGATGCGGCATTACGCCCGCGCGGTCGCCGCGCTCGCGGCCCAGGCCGGCGAAGAGGAGCGCCGCGGTATGAAAGCCGACGACGTAGCGCGCGCCATCGAGAGAGCGCTGAATGCGCCGCGCCCACGGGCTCGTTACCTCCTGGGGCGACCGGCGAGGATCCAGGCCGCGATCGCGCTGCTTCCCGAAGATCTTCGCGACCGGCTGATCCGTAAGGCCATGAAACTCTGACCGGCCGGCTAAGCGATTTGCCTGAGCCGCCGCGCACTTTTTCGTGCTATGCTGCCAAGACAGCACTAGTCCAAGCAGCACGGCTGCTTCGAGAGCCGGAGGCTTAGAGGTTGTTCGAACGACGGGTTGCCATCGTCACCGGCGGTACGCGCGGCATCGGCGCCGCGATTACGACCATGCTCGTGCGCAACGGCGCGCACGTCGCCGCGGGCTACAGCAAGGGACGCGAACCGGCCGAGCGCCTGCAACAAGAACTCGCTGCGGAGGGGGCGAGCCTCTCGATTCACCAAGGCAGGGTCGACGTCGCCGCGGACTGCGAGCGCGTGGTCGGCGAAGTGCTGGCGCTCACCGGCCGGGTCGATTTTTTGATCAACAATGCCGGCATCACGGTTGACAAGACCGTGCGAAAAATGACGCACGAGGATTGGCAAAACGTACTCGCCGTCAATCTGCACGGCGCGTTCTACATGAGCAAAGCCGTCCTCGAACATATGATCGCGCGTGGCTCTGGCCGCATCGTCCATATCAGCTCGGTAATCGGCGAGACCGGCAACGTCGGCCAGGCGAACTACGCCGCATCCAAATCCGGGCTCTTCGGCTTCTCCAAGAGTCTGGCCCTGGAGATGGCTCACCGGGGCATCACCGTAAACTGCGTGGCGCCCGGCTTCATCGCTACCGAGATGGTCGCCGCGATACCGGAAACCGCACTCAAGAAGGTGATCGAGAAGATTCCGCTGGGCCGCCTCGGTAAGCCCGAGGAGGTCGCTCGCGTGGTCTGTTTCCTGCTCCAAGACGACTCGAGCTATATCACGGGCGCAGTCTTTCACGTCAACGGCGGGCTCGACATGTGAGCCGGATATGCATGAAAGGACACCCCGCATGCGCTAGGTAAACCTAGCGCATGACTATATCCACACTCAGTGGGCGCGTCGGCATCGTAACCGGCGGCGCCCGCGGCATCGGCGCTGCCGTCAGCCGCCTCCTCGCCCGAGACGGCGCAACCGTTGCGGTGCTCGGTCTGCCGGCCGACCGCGAGCGCACGCAAGCGCTGCGCGCTACGCTGAACGGCCAGGCGTCGAGGGTGCATTTCTACGAAGGAAACGTCGGCGAGTACGATCGCTGTAAACTCGCCGTCGACGCGATTCTTCGCGAACACGGACGGATCGATTTCCTGGTGAACAACGCGGGCATAACGGCAGATCACACCGTGCGCAAAATGACGGTCGACGAATGGCAAGCTGTTCTGCAGGTCAACCTGTCAGGACCGTTCTTCATGACCAAGGCCGTACTCGATCACATGATCGAGCGCGGGTACGGTCGCATCGTGAACATCAGCTCCGTCGTCGCTCTCTCGGGTAACGTCGGCCAGGCCAACTACGCCGCCGCCAAAGCCGGCCTTTTGGGCCTGACCAAGACGGTCGCGCTCGAGACGGCAAACAGAGGGATCACGGTTAACGCCATCGCGCCTGGTTTCATCAACACGGAGATGGTCGCGGCGATGCCGTCCGCCGCCATCGAGGCGGCGATCGCGCGAACACCCGAGCGCCGATTGGGGAAGCCCGATGAGATCGCCCGCACCGTACGCTTCTTGATCGACGACGAGAGCGGCTATATCACCGGAGCGGTATTCAACATCAACGGAGGCATGTACATGTGATGGAGAGAGTGTTACCCGAGGATCTCAGTTACGGATTCGACCTTACGGGATTGGATCCCGCGTCGCTCGGCGATGCGGTGCGCGCGGTCTTCGCCGACGCCATGGCGGATCCGGTACGCATGATGACGTGGCTCGCGACTCTCTCGATCTCGCAACAGAGCGCGGGGCTCAATCTCCTCAAACGGCTCGCCGGTCAATCGAGCGACGCCGTGCTGGAACCGGCGGCCGGCGACAAACGCTTCGCCGATGCCGCTTGGAAAGACAACCCGTGGTTAGCGAGCATGCTCGAAGCGTATCTCGTGCAAACTCGAGCCGTGTTGCAACTTATCGAGAGCTCGCGCCTCCCCGAAGCGACGCGGCGCAAGGCCCGCTTCGCGATGTCGATGTTCAACGACGCGTTCTCGCCGAGCAACGTGCCATGGCTCAATCCGGCCGTCGTCAAGGAAGCGATGAATACCGGCGGCGATAGTTTGATTCGCGGCATGATGAATTACGCCGACGACATCCGGAACAACCGCGGCATGCCGCGTCAAGTCGACACGTCTGCGTTTAAACTCGGTGTCAACCTGGCGGCGACGCCCGGACGCGTCGTCTATCGCAACGACGTGATGGAACTCATCGCCTACGAACCTCAAACGCCTACGGTGCATGCGATTCCGCTACTCTGCAGCCCGCCGTGGATCAACAAGTACTACATCATGGATCTCGCTCCGGGGCGCTCGTTCGTCGAATGGGCCGTGCGCCACGGCCATCAGACGTTCATGATGAGTTATCGCAACCCGGATGCTTCGATGGCCTCCTACGTGATGGACGATTACCTGCGCAAGGGGCTGCTCGACGCACTCGACGCCGTCGAGCGCGTCACCGGTGCCAAGCAAACAAACCTTGCTGCGCTCTGCTTGGGCGGCACGATGGCCTACGTTCTTATGGCGTATCTCGCCGCACGAGGGCAGAGCCACCGCATCGCCTCGGCTACGCTCACGAACTCGCTGATCGATTTCGGCGAACCCGGAGATCTCGGCGTCTTCACCGACGAAGTCACGATCGCGCGGCTCGAAAAAAAGATGAACGAACGTGGGTATTTGGAATCCGGCGAGATGGCCGGAACCTTCGACTGGATGCGCGCGAACGATCTGATCTGGAGCTACGTCGTCAACAATTGGTTCATGGGGAAGCAACCTCCGGCGTTCGACATCCTCGCGTGGAACGGCGACAGCACGCGCATGCCTGCCGCAATGCATTCGCAGTACCTGCGCGCCTGCTACCTCCACAATCTGATCGCCACGCCGAACGCGTTCGTCATCGACGGCACCCCGATCGACTTGCGGCGCGTCCACACCCCGCTCTACGTACTCGGCGCGGAGGCCGATCACATCGCACCCTGGCGTTCGACCTACCAAGGCGTGCGTCTGGTCTCGGGGGACGACGTACGGTACACGCTGACCAACGCCGGACACGTAGCCGGCATCGTCAACCCGCCTGGAAACGGCAAGTCGTGCCACTGGGCCGCGGAGCGGGTAGACCGCAGCCACAGCGCCGACCAGTGGCGCGAATCGGCCGCCTGCCGAAAGGGGAGCTGGTGGGAAGACTGGGCGGTCTGGGCTCGGGAACACGCGGGCCCGATGGTAACGCCGTGCGACCTGCCGAGCGGCGAGGCCGCGCCAGGCCCCTACGTGAAGAACGAGACGGCGGCGCCGCTCGACCTGAAGAGAGCGCGTTCCCGGAAGAAGGGGCGGAAAAATGAAAAACGATGACGCCTGGAGAGGGCTTGGTGATTTTATTCGCAGCCAGCGCGAACTGGCCAATCTCTCCCTGCGGCAGCTCGCGGAAGTCGCTAAGATATCCAATCCCTATCTGAGCCAGGTCGAACGGGGGATGTACAAGCCCTCGGCCGACGTTCTCAAGAGCATCGCCAACGCGTTGCACATCTCGGCGGAAAGCATGTATGCCCAGGCCGGCCTGCTCGACGAGGAGACCGAAGCTACGCCAGGCCACGGCGTGGAGAACGCGGTCCGGCTCGACCCGAGGCTGACCACCGACCAGAAGGAGACGCTGATCCGGATCTATCGCGGTT
>JAJXWN010000141.1 GCA_021781595.1 bacterium
GGAAGATCATGGAGATCGCTGATCGCGACGATCTTTACGAAAATCCCCTACACCCCTACACCCAGGCGCTGCTCAGTGCGATTCCGATTCCGGATCCGCACGTCGAGTCGCGGCGCAAGCGCATCGTGCTGACCGGCGACATCCCCTCTCCGGTGAACCCGCCAATGGGCTGCCGCTTTCACACGCGCTGCCCGATCGCATTCGATCGCTGTAAGATCGAGATACCGTCGTTCGAGCAGTACGCCCCGGGTCACTCGGCTGCGTGTCATTGGGTGGAGGAGCACGGCGGCCGAGCTCCCGATCTGCTCGGCGGCTAGAAGGCAACCGTAACAGCATGGATGGAGAACGCGTGGTCGTCGTGTCGCACGACGTGTTTCGGAGCCTCCGTAAACTCGACCAGGAAGACCTCGTCGCGGCGATGCGCGCGTACGAAGCCGATATGGTGGTCTCCGCCGACGACCCGACCCTGCGGATCGTCGTCTGACCAAATCCGAAAACGGCCCAACCCCGACAGCCTCCTAGGAGGCTGTCGGGGTTGGGCACGTTTCCGTCTTTGGGTCGCATTTTGCCCGAATACTTCGTTGCTCATCAGTCACGAAGCTACGGCTTCGCTCCTTCCGGCCAAGGACGGCCGTAATGCACGCGGGCACAGGATGTGCCGGAGCGTGCTTCTTCGCGCCTCGTCTCCGAACAAAATGCGGCACCAAATCCGAAAACGGCCCAACCCCGACAGCCTCCTAGAAAAAGTGGAAGAGCGATCGCATTGCGATCGCTCTTCCACAGCCTGTTAGGCTTGGGCCGGCCGCTTAGGCCTTCTTCTTGCGAGAGGTTTTCCGAGCGGCCTTCTTGCGTCCGCCGCTCTTCTTGGCGCCGGCGGCTTTCTTACGTCCGGCGGTTTTCTTACGTCCGGCGGCTTTCTTACGGCCGGCGGTTTTCTTACGTCCGGCGGCTTTCTTACGTCCGGCGGCTTTCTTACGGCCGGCGGTTTTCTTGCGTCCGGCGGCTTTCTTACGGCCGGCGGTTTTCTTACGGCCGGCGGTTTTCTTACGGCCGGCGGTCTTTTTGCCTCCGGCGGCTTTCTTACGCGCTGGGGCTTTGCTGGCCGCTGCCTTGCGAACGGTCTTCTTGCGTCCACCGGATTTACGGCGTCCGCCGCGGCTCGGTTTCTTTTCTTCAACCATCGTGCCGCCGTTTTGCATCAAGTCGGAATCCATGCATTCCTCCCTCGTCCCCCAGGGACGAACTCGAGAAGTTTGGATAGCGCACAGAGGCGCTTTGTGCGCATCATAAGTAATTTTCGGCAATAATGCAAATCGACCTGAGCGCCGCATGGCATTGCGAACGCTCGCGCGCGGCGCCGCGGCGCCGCGGCACCGCCGGCGCGCCCCGAATCGGTCGGCGATCCGGTCGATTCGGAGCGCGCTCATTGCCGTGGGGTTGACGGCGGGGTTATACTAAGGCCCGTGAAAAAGCCCGTGATTATCGTGGAATCGCCCACGAAGGCGCGTACCATCAAGAAGTTCCTGCCGGCGCGGTACGTCGTCAAGGCATCCGTCGGGCACGTCCGCGATCTTCCCAAGAGCACGCTGGGTGTCGACGTGGAGAACGGCTTCACGCCGAGATACCTGACGATCAAGGGCAAGGGCGACGTTATCAAGGAACTCAAAGCGGCAGTCAAGGGCGCAAGCGACGTCTTCCTCGCGACCGACCCCGACCGCGAAGGCGAAGCGATCGCCTGGCATCTGGCCGAGCTGCTGAAGCTCGAGAAGCCCAAGCGGATCGAGTTGCACGAGATCACGAAGGAGGCCGCGCTGGCGGCACTCGGTGACCCGCACGCGATCGATATCGACCGGGTCAACGCGCAGCAGGCGCGGCGCATCTTGGACCGCCTGGTGGGTTACAAGATCTCCCCGCTGCTCTGGGCCAAGGTGCGCGGAGGCCTCTCGGCAGGCCGCGTTCAGTCGGTTGCGGTCAAATTGATCGTCGATCGGGAACGCGAGATCAAGGCGTTCGATCCCAAGGAGTACTGGTCGGTTACCGTGCGGCTCAGCGCTCTTTCGCAGCCGGAGCCGGTTTTCGCCGCGGACGTGGTAGCCCGCGACGGCACCAAGTTCGAGGTTCGCAGCCAAGCCGAGGCCGATCGCGTTCTCGCCGACCTGCGGGATGCCGCTTTCGCGGTGGCTTCGGTCAAACGCCGCGAGGTGAAGCGCCACGCGCCCGCGCCGTTTACGACCTCGACGCTTCAGCAGGAAGCCTCCCGCAAATTGCACCTGCGCGTTCGCCGCGCCATGCAGATCGCCCAGGCGCTCTACGAGGGCGTCGATCTCGGTGGCGAAGGTACGGTCGGGCTCATTACGTACATGCGCACCGACTCCACGCGGATCTCGGATCAAGCGCGCGAATCGGCACGCGAGTATATCGCGGCGGCCTTTGGGCCGGCGTACCACGGCGGCCGCGAGCATAAGATTCGCGAAGGAGCGCAGGACGCGCACGAGGCGATTCGTCCGACCTCGCTCCATCGAACGCCGGCGAGCCTGAGCGGCGTGCTCAAGCGCGACGAGCTGCGCCTCTACACGCTCGTATGGGAGCGGTTCGTGGCCTCGCAGATGTCTGCGGCCGTTTTCGATCAGACGACGGTCGACGTCAAGGCCGCAAACTATACCTTCCGCGCGACGGGCAGCACGGTCAAGTTCCCGGGTTTCACGAGGGTCTACGAGGAAGGCAAAGACGATTCGGCAACGCTCTCCAAAGTGCGGTTGCCGCAGCTGCAGGACGGCGAGGCTCTGGACTCCCATGGGCTCGAGGCCAAACAGCATTTCACCGAGCCGCCGCCGCGCTTCACCGAGGCTACGCTGGTGAAAGCGCTCGAAGAGAACCGCGTCGGCCGCCCGTCCACCTACAGCACGATCGTGGATACGATTCAAGCGCGCGGATACGTGACGCAGGTCGAGCGGCGCTTTCAGCCGACGGATATCGGTTTTGCGGTCAACGATCTGCTCGTGGAGCACTTTCCGGATATCGTCGATCTCCGTTTCACCGCGCAGATGGAGGGCGGCCTCGACAGGGTGGCGGTCGGCGGCCAAGACTGGGTCGAGTTGCTGCGGACGTTTTATGCGCCGTTCTTGGCCGAGCTCGAACTAGCCGAGCGGAAATTACCGCGTTTGGAGATCAAGGACGAGCCGACCGACGAGATCTGCCCGAACTGCAATCGGCCGATGGTCGTGAAGACGGGGCGCTTCGGAAAGTTTATCTCGTGCACCGGCTACCCCGAATGTAAGACGACGCGGCCGGTACTCAAAGATACCGGCGCCAAGTGTCCGCGGGACGGCGGCGCGGTCGTCGAACGCAGATCCCGCAAGGGCCGCACGTTCTTCGGTTGCGCGAATTACCCGAAATGCGATTTCGTTTCGTGGGATCGCCTCGTTCCCGAGCAGTGCCCGGCCTGCGGAGCGCACGTCGTGGTCAAGTCACGGCGCGGCGCCGCCGCCTTGGAATGCAGCGCCGCCAAAGAGCACGACGTTTCGGCGATCGCAGCGGATGCGGGCGAGCCGCAAGGGCGCCAAGCCGCGGAAGCATGACGCGCATCGCCGTTATCGGCGGCGGCCTCGCGGGATGCGAGGCTGCGTGGCAAGCCGCGCTGCAGGGTGCGGAGGTCGATCTGTACGAGATGCGCCCGTATAAGAGCGGTCCGGCTCACAAGACCGGCCTTCTCGCCGAACTCGTGTGCAGTAACTCGTTGCGCGGAGCCGCGCTCGAAAATGCCGTCGGCTTGCTCAAGGAAGAACTCGCACGCCTGGACTCGGCGATCGTGGAGTCGGCACGCGAATCGGCGGTGCCGGCAGGCGGCGCGCTTGCCGTCGACCGCGAGCGCTTCGCTCGGGCCGTGGAAGCGCGTTTGCTGGGGCATCCGCGCATAGCGATCCATCGCGAGGAGGTTTGCGCGATCGATCGCACGCGGCCGGCGATCGTCGCCTGTGGCCCGCTGCCGAGCGCTGCACTGCTCTCCGAGATTGACGCTCTCATCGGCGCCGCGCCGGGCGGGCGCCTGCACTACTACGATGCGGCATCGCCGATCGTTGCGGCCGATTCGATCGACGAATCGGCGATGTATCGCAAATCGCGCTATGACAAAGGCGGCGGCGACGACTACCTCAACATCCCGCTGGATGCCGAGCAGTACTCGGAGTTGCTCCACGACCTGCGGACGCTGGAGCGCCATCATCCCGCATCGTTCGAGAGCGACGCGGATCTGGAGACTGCATCCCCTCGCGTGCCCTACTTTGAAGGGTGCCTGCCGATCGAAGAGATGGCCGACCGCGGCGACGACGTGTTGCGCTTCGGCCCGCTCAAGCCCGTCGGCCTGCGCGACCCGCGGACCGGCAGGACTCCCTATGCCGTCGTGCAGTTGCGCAAAGAGAACGCCGAGGCTACCGCGTTCAATCTGGTCGGTTTCCAGACGCGGCTCTCGTGGCCCGCGCAGCGCCACGCCTTCGGAAAGTTGCCGGGGCTGCAGAAGGCCGAGTGGCTGCGCCTAGGCGTGATGCACCGCAATACGTTCGTCGATTCACCGCGCCTGCTCGACCAGCAGCTGCGCTTGCATGGAACGCCGAACGTGTGGCTAGCCGGGCAGATCACCGGTGCCGAGGGATACGTCGAGGCTGCGGCCTGCGGAGCCATGGCGGGCATACACGCGGCGCGCGCCGTGCTTGGCCTTGCGCCGCTTCAGTTTCCGCGTGCAAGCGCGTTCGGCGCGGTAGTGGCGCACTTGCAAAATACGCAGACGCCGGATTTTCAGCCGTCCAACGTTACGTGGGGCGCGTTCCCGGTGCCGGATGCGGGGGGATTCCCGGCCCTGGCCAAGGGGGAGAAGCGCGAGCGCCGGCGGGAGATGGCCAAACGCGCGCTCGCGGCGATCGACCGGCTGCGGGCCGAACTGCGGCCCGCGGCGGCGCGCGGCGCGGGCGTCGCTTGAAACCCCGGGCTGCCGCGCCGGGTACACAGCCGTTGTCATGAAGATTCGATCCACGACGATACTCGCGGTGCGCCGCGATGGCAAGCTCGCGGTCGCCGGCGACGGCCAGGTGACCTTCGACAAGACCGTGATGAAACACGGGGCGCGCAAAGTGCGCCGGATCGCCGGAGGCAAAGTGATCGCCGGCTTCGCCGGTTCTGCCGCCGACGGGATTACGTTGCTGGAAAAGTTTGAGGCCAAGTTCAACGAGTACAAGGACCTGACGCGGGCCGCAGTCGAGCTCGCGAAGGACTGGCGCCAGGACCGCGCGCTGCGCCGGCTCGAGGCTCTGCTGATCGTCGGGACTCCGGAACACCTGCTGGTCGTGAGCGGCAACGGCGACGTCATCGAGCCCGACGAAGGCATCGCCGCTATCGGTAGCGGCGGTCCGTACGCGCAGGCTGCGGCCGCCGCGCTCGTGCGCAACACCCCGCTTCCGGCCGACGAGATAGCGCGCAAGTCGCTTGAAATCGCGGGTGAGATCTGCATCTATACCAACGATCAGATCGTGGTGGAATCGCTATGAGCGCCGCTGCCGAACCGGCCGCGCTCGAAGGCGAACTCGCCGAACTGACTCCGCGCGCCATCGTCGCGGCCTTGGACAAGTACATCGTCGGCCAGGCCAAAGCCAAGCGCGCCGTCGCCATTGCGATGCGAAACCGCTACCGCCGCTCGCGCGTACGGCCCGAGATGCGCGAGGATATCGTGCCGCAGAACATCCTGATGATCGGACCGACCGGGGTCGGAAAGACCGAGATCGCGCGGCGGCTGGCGACGCTGGCCGGGGCGCCGTTCGTCAAGGTCGAGGCGACCAAGTACACCGAGGTCGGCTATGTAGGGCGCGACGTGGAATCGATGGTTCGCGATCTCGTCGAGCAAGCGGTTCGCACGGTGATGGAAGAGCGCCGCGAGGACGTCAAGGAGTTGGCCGCGCGCATGGCGGTCGAACGTGTGAT
>JAJXWN010000142.1 GCA_021781595.1 bacterium
AATCTTCGCAACCGCGCTAAAGCGCGGCGAGATCGGCGCCGCGCAGATGCAGCCGGCCGTCGACGCGATGGTGGCGCTCAACGACCGCGCGGCGGCGGCGGCGCTGCGAGCCGAGGTGCACGCGGTCACGGACGTCACGGGTTTCGGTCTCCTCGGGCACGCCTACGAAATGGCGAGCGCCTCCGGCTGCGCGATCGCGATCGACGCGCGTGCGGTACCGTTCTTCGAAGGTGCGCTCGCGCTTATAGGCCGCGACGCCATTCCCGGCGGAACGCTCGACAACGCGGCACAACATGCCGTCTTTACGACGTTCGAGCCCGGCATCTCACCCGCGATTCGGCTCGGCCTCTCCGACGCGCAAACCTCCGGCGGCCTGCTTCTCAGCGTGCCGCGCTCGCGCGCGGATCGGCTGCGTCACGACTTGCGCGCGGACGGCGTGCTCGACGCGGTGATCGGCGAAGTGCGAGAAGGCGACGGCATTCACGTCCGCTAGCTTCCCCTCCTAGGAGGCGTACGGCCGGCCATACCGTTGCGGCGCTTGCGATCGGCGCGCTTGGCAGAGGCACGACGAATCGGCACGACGTTACTAGCATGTCCCTCGCCGTCGCGACCGAGCTCGACCGGCGAGATGACGCGCTTGCCGAGCGCCTGCCGCAGCACCTCTGAGAGCTCCTCGACCGTAACGAACTCCATCGTGTCGCGCACTTCCTTCGGAATATCGTCGAGGTCGCGCTCGTTGTGTTTGGGCAAGAGGATCTTCTTGATGCCGGCACGCCGGGCTCCCAACACCTTCTCCTTGAGCCCGCCGATCGGCAGCACTTGCCCGGTGAGCGTGATCTCGCCGGTCATCGCAAGATCCGGATCGACCTTGAGCCCGGTGAGGAGCGAAGCGATCGAGGTAGCCAGCGCGATGCCGGCCGAGGGACCATCCTTTGGCGTCGCGCCCGCCGGGACGTGAATGTGGAGATCATGTTTGGCGAAGTAATCTTCAGCCAAACCTAACTCGGCGCTTCGCGAGCGCAAAAACGAGACCGCAGCCTGCGCGCTCTCCTTCATCACGTCGCCCAGCTGGCCGGTCAGAATGAGCTTCCCCGTTCCGGGCATGCCGGTGGTCTCAATGAAGAGAATGTCCCCGCCGACCGGCGTGTAGGCCATGCCGGTCGCCACTCCGACGGAGGCGACGCGCTTCTTGACCTCCGCGAAGAATCGCGGCCGGTCGAGGAACTCATGCAGGTTTCCGGGGTTGATGCGGCCTTTGAATCGCGGATGCTCGGCGATGCGCCGCGCAATCTTCCGGAAGACGGTGCCGATCTCGCGTTCGAGATTACGCACGCCGGCCTCGCGCGTGTAGTCATTGACGATCGCCTTGATCGCCGCATCCGTCAGCTGCGCTTGCGAATCTTTGAGCCCGTTGGCCGTGCGCTGTTTCTTGAGCAGGTACCGTTTCGCGATCTGTAGCTTCTCGAACTCCGTATAGCCCGCGAGTTGGATGATCTCCATGCGGTCTCGTAGCGGCGGGCTCACCGTATCCAAGCTGTTTGCCGTACAGACGAACAGTACGTGCGAGAGATCGAACGGCAGGTCCAAATAGTGATCGCGGAACGTCGAGTTCTGTTCTGGGTCGAGAACTTCGAGCAAGGCTGACTGCGGATCGCCGCGGAAATCCGCGCCGACCTTATCGATTTCGTCGATCATCATCACGGGATTGCGCGTACCCGCGTCGCGGATCGCGCGGACGATCGAGCCCGGCATGGCGCCGATATACGTCCGGCGGTGCCCGCGAATCTCGGCCTCGTCACGGACGCCGCCTACCGATAGGCGCACGAACTTGCGCCCCATCGCGCGCGCTATCGACTGCCCAAGGGAGGTCTTCCCGACACCCGGGGGGCCGACGAAGCAGAGAATCGGGCCCGTCAGGCGGCGCTTGAGCTTACCGACCGCGAGATACTCGACGATGCGGTCTTTGATCTTTTCGAGATCGTAGTGATCCTCGTCGAGAATCAGCCGCGCCTTCGCGATATCCAGGTGGTCGACGGTCTCGCTACCCCACGGAAGCGTAACGAGCCAATCGAGATACGTGCGGATGACGCTGTACTCGGGGCTCGCCTGCGGAACTTTCGAAAGGCGGTCGAGTTCGCGGTCTGCAGCCTTCTTGGCCTCCTCGGACATCTTCGCGTCGTCGATCTTCTGGCGCATCTCGTTGGTCTCAGCCTGCTGCGGATCGACCTCACCGAGCTCTTCCTGAATCGCACGCAGCTGCTGGCGCAGGTAAAACTCGCGCTGGTTCTTCTCCATCTCGCGCTGAATATCCGACTGAATCTTGTGGCCGAGCTCGACGACTTCGAGTTCCTTCGTGAGCATCATCGTGAGCTTCCGCATGCGTTTCTCGGTGCTGCGCTCCTCCAAAATTGCCTGGCGGTCGGCAGCCTCCAAACGCATGGTCGAGGCTACGAAATACGTGAGTAAATTCGAATCGGTGATGTTTTGGACTTCCATCTCCATCTCGCGCGGAGCCTGCGGAAGGTAACCCAGCAGCTTTTGGAAGAGCGCGGAGAGATTGCGGTGCATCGCCCGCAGCGATTCGGTATCGCGCGTGATGTCGGGAAGCTCGGTGTAGACCGCAAGCATGTACGGTTCGGTCTGCGTGAACTGCTCGATCTTGAAGACCGCCTGTCCAGCGACGATGCAGCGTAGCGTGCCGTCTGGAACTTTCAGCATCTTCTGCACGATGCCGATCGTGCCGATGCGGTGTACGTCGTCCGGCCCCGGATTCTCCGTCTCTTTGTTTTTGAGCACGGTCAGGCCGATCGGCTTCCCCTCGCGCAGGGCCTCCTCGACGAGTTGGATGCCGGGTCTCTTCACGACCGCGAGCGGAATGACGGTGCTTGGGAAGAGCACCGCCTCCTGCAGCGGCAAGATGCCGATCGACCCGGCGGCGACGATCGGCGACGGTGGGTTGTCTTGCACGGTGGCGGCCATTTAGGCTAGCGTCCTTTTTACGGTCAAACGAATCTCAGTGCGTGCGGTCGGAATGTACTCCGTCTGCGCGATCGGCAGCGCTATCGTCAGCATTCCGTCGCCGTAGGTCGCGGTGACGTCGCCGTACTGCACGGCCACCGGCAGATGTATCTTCTTGACGAACTCTCCGTACGCGATCTCTTTTTGCAGGAGCGAAGCGCTGCGCAAGCGCGTCCCTTGAATGCGGCGGCCGATGATGAAGAGATGGCGCTCGTCCACCGCGATCCGCAGGCTCTCGGAGCTCGCGCCGGCCAACTCGACCGTCACGATCAGATTCCCGTTGGGTTCGTCGAGAACGACATCTGCGTTAGGCTCCCAACCACCGCCGCGCGGGCGCCGAACCAACTCTGCAAAGAGTCGCTCGAACTCCGAGCGGCGGTCATCAAAATCCATTGCCTGCTATAACTCCGTCTACGGAATCGGCTGCGGCAGCGGCTGCCCGGCAGGCCAGGCAACGCAGGGGTTGACGGTGATGCGCAGAGGAGCCAGTGCCCCGGTCGGAATCCGGACCTGGAAGAACTCGGCGTAATTCGTTTTCACGCCGAATTTGCGCACGGGCGGGAACGCGTTGACGTGTTCGCCCGGCAGATGCGTCGAAGCGAGCACGGCGTTTATCGCGCTGCTGTCGGCAGCGGACATGTAACGCTCGTGGCGCTGCCCAAGCCACGTCGTGCCGTCCTCGCGGGTGTAGACGTAACCTATCACCTGCCCTGCGATGAGCGTAGCCGTCGACACGACTTCGTCGATCGTCACGACCTGCGCCCCCATGGAATTGCCGTTGAGGGTGTGCGGGACGGAGACGATCGAGTCGAGGCAAGGGCCGTTGTTGAGGACCACGTTCGTCACCGGTGCCGCCGCGGCCGGCAGCTGGTAAGGCGTCGGCGAAGGTAGGGGCTGGACTTGGGAGACGAGCGAACCACTCGCAAGGGCGAGCAAGAATGCGGTCGTTGAAAGAAGCATGCGGTTTACTTCGAGCCGGGCGCGAAAGAACTTTCCACCGGCACGCGCCCGAGGCGGCTTCGCGGCCTCAGTGCATCAGAACGATTTTATCCGCATGCCGCACGCCCAGAGCCTTCTGGTCGTAGATCACGCGAACGTACTGCCCGTCGTGAATCTCCCTCATCTGGTAGGTCGTCTTGCCGTCCTGCGAAAAAACCTGGTCGAACTTGGGCAGGATTAGGAAACTCAGCGTCTGGCCCGTTCGCGGGTTATAGACTTTGACGTTGCTCACGGAGACGTGCGAGACCAGCCCATAGAAGACCGATGCGGCAGAAGCAGCCAAGGGCACGTTCGCTAAAAAGAGCGCGGTTAGGATCGCGACAGAGAGAAAACGCTTCATGCCGGCACTATACCCGTAAAGGTCCGCTCCCTACCCGGCCGCCAAGAGAAGAGGGTGACGCGTAAGATCCTCCTTGCCAACCCCCGCGGCTTCTGTGCGGGCGTCGACCGAGCCATCGATATCGTCGACCGGCTCCTCGACCTGCACGGCGGCCCGCTCTACGTGCGTAAGGAGATCGTGCACAACCGCGACGTCGTCGAGGGATTCCGGGCCCGCGGAGTCGTCTTCGTCGACGAGATCGACGAGGTTCCCGACGGAGCGCTGGCGGTCTTCAGCGCGCACGGCATCGCGCCCGAGGTTCGCCGGCGCGCGGCGGAGCGCGGACTGCGCGTCGTCGACGCCACCTGCCCGCTCGTATCGAAAGTCCATCTCGAGGCGATCCGTTTCGCAAAGCGCGGGCTCTTCGTTCTGCTCGTCGGCCACCAAGGTCACGACGAGGTCGCCGGGACGCTCGGGGAGATCCCGGATCGTATCGCGCTCGTCGAGAACGTACGCGACGCGCAGACGGTCGCGGTACCCGACCCCCACGCCGTCGCGGTGGTCACGCAGACGACGCTCAGCCTCGACGATACGCGCGACATTCTGCAGGCCTTACGCGAGCGCTTCCCCACGCTGCAAGAACCGGCTAAGAGCGATATCTGTTATGCGACGCAGAATCGGCAAACCGCCGTGAAGGATCTCGCCCGCGTCGCCGATCTGATCATCGTCGTCGGCTCCCAAAACAGCTCGAACTCTCAGCGTTTACGTGAGAGCGCAGAGCAGATGGGGACGCCGGCGCACCTGGTCGATCGCGAAGAGGAGATCGAGGCCGCATGGTTCGACGGCGTGCGGACCGTGGGCATTACGGCGGGCGCTTCGTCTCCCGAAACGCTGGTAGGGCGCATCGTGGAACGCGTGCGCGCGTTCGGCGACTTCACGATCGAGGATTTCGGCACGCGGGAACCGGCGATCGTCTTCGCCCCACCGCGCGAGCTCGCCGAGCTGCGGCCCGCGTAGCGCTTTCGTGGCAACGCTCCTACGCCGGCTCGGCACTTTCGACGCCGCGCTTATCGTCATGGGTGGCATCGTCGGTTCGGGCATATTCATGAACCCCTCGGTCGTCGCGCGGCGCGTGCACGAGCCGGCGCTCGTGATGGCTGTCTGGATCGCCGGCGGCGCGGTAGCGCTCCTGGGCGCGTTCGTCTTCGCGGAACTCGCCGCGCGGCGCCCGGCCGACGGCGGCCTCTACGCCTACATGCGGGACGCCTTCCATCCGGCCGTCGCGTTCGCGTACGGCTGGACGCTGCTGCTCGTCTCGCAGAGCGGCGGTATGGCGGCCGCCGCCGTCACGTTCTCGATCTACTTCACGCCGCTCACGGGACTGCACGCCGCAGCACCGGTTCTTGCGATCGCCTTGCTCTCGGTGCTGACGCTGATCAACTGCCTGGGCGTGCGCCAAGGCAGCAACGTACAGAATGCCTTCATGGTGCTCAAGATCGCCGCGATCGGCGGACTGATCGCGGTCGGTCTCTTCGCGCATCCTTCGACCGCGGCGGCGATTCCCGTTAGCGGATTCAACACGCAGTTTCA
>JAJXWN010000143.1 GCA_021781595.1 bacterium
ACGGCGTCAACTTCTCCAACTATCCCTCGGCCTGGCCGCAATACGGGAACTTCATACGCGGCAAGGACGTCTACGTGAACATCCCGGGCAATCCGGGCCGCTCCTTCTACTTCTACATCCAAGCGAGGCTGTAACGTGCGCAACGTGAAAACACTCTACCGGACGCTCGGTCTCGCGGTCGCGTCGGCGCTGTTGGCGGCATGTGCCACCAACGGCACCGCGACGATCCCGGGTACGACTCAAGCAAATCTCAATTCCAATACCTTGCAGTTCGCCGTCGGTACGGCAACGATCGGGCAAGACAACACGGTCGGCGTGAACTTCGTCGCGACGCTGCGCCAGCCTAACGGGCTGAGCGGCGTCCTCGCCGACACGCCGACGTTAACCGGGCCCGGGGGCTTCGTCGTCCCGGCCAACGCGGCCGGCGCGTACAGCGGCGCGGGTCCGAACGTAGACGCGGGCACCGCTCACATGAGCGGCTCGGTGCAAGTCCCACTCAACAACGCCGGGCTCACCAACTCGACGTTTGGAACCTTCACCGGCGTCTTCTCCTACGGCTTCGGCCCGTTCAACTCGGACCAGAGCATCACGAGCGGCGCCTACTACCCGGGCAATCCGAATAACTCCGGCGGCAACGGCTTCACCTATTCGCTATACGACGGGACCGGGATGGTCCCCATGGCAGTGGGTGGTTTTGACCCGACGCAGCCGGTGCCGTTTCTCTCGGCCGATCCGATGGATTATCTCGTAGGCCCGCCGGCCGTGCCGTTCTTCAACGACGGTACGTTCCCGACGAACTTCGCGGGATACCCCACCGGGTTCACCCCGGTCGAGATCGCCCCGATCGCCGGCACCTACACGCTCAGCGTGAACGTCCCGGCACAGAACGCCTCTCCGATCACCTACTCCAAGACCGCGACGCTCACTTCGACGACGCCGCTGCCCGCGATGGCGGCACCGACGTTCACGAGCGACGGCGCGGGCGGCGGCAACGGTACGGTGACGGTACCCGCCGGAGTCACGGAGACGATGGTCTACATCGTCGACGCGAATAACGGCCTCTACTATGCGGTGGGCCCGATAGCGGGTACCGGCGCACAGGCATACACGCTGCCCGATCATCTCGGCCGGTGCTCCACACCGGGCACGAATTGCGAAAACGGCGCGAACGCCGGAAACACGATCACCGCCGGCGACACGTACTTCGTCTCGGCGGTCGGATACGATTATCCGGCCTTCGAAGCGGGCCCGCCGGGCAACAAGCAGCAAAACCCGGCGATCGTCGGTGCGAACGGACAGGCCGACATCACGATGTCGCCCGTCGCAACGGGCACCTACTAGTCGGAACTCCCGCCGAAGCGGGAAGAGGGGTGCGGCTTCGACCGCACCCCTCTTGTTTTTACCGGCGCTACCAAGCGATTAGGACGACGCCGGCGAGCGCGCCGAGCACGATACGCGCGAGGAAGACGGTGCTCGCCGGATACGGCGATGTCAGCACCGCCGCAATGGAGAGATATCCGGCGAAGGTGGCGAGGCTATGGACTACTCCACCTGACGCTGCGCGTCCAGGATGGCCTGTCCGGTGCCGGCCAGCCTGTCCAGTGCCGGACAGGCACTGGGGCACAGGGATCTTCGTGTTGCTCACGCGATTTGCGCGAGGCACCCGGTCGGTTCCCGGCCGGTGCGGGCCAGCGCCCACAAGAGGCGGCCTTCGTTTTCACTGCGATGCGAGGTGACCCAACTTCGTGCCGCTGCGCCTAGGGTGGCCGGCAATAGGCCGTTGACAAAATGTAGTTTTTAGACTACAGTTTGTCTGTCCGCGATCTTCGCGCAACGCCGGAGTATGAGACCTGGTTCGACGGCCTGCGCGATCAACGCGCCAAGCGGCATATTATCGTACGACTAGAGCGGCTCGCATTCTACGAACACTTGGGAGACGCCAAGTCCGTGGGAGAGGGCGTGATGGAGTTGCGTATCAATCATGGCCCCGGATATCGCATCTACTGCAAGCGTGTTGGAACGATGGTGATTCTTCTCCTGAACGGAGGAGACAAGCGTTCGCAAAATCGTGACATTTTACGCGCAAAGGAAATTTCAAGACAATGGCAAGTGTGAAGCAGCTACGCCGATTCGATGCGGCGGAACACCTCAAGAGCGACGGCGACATAGCATTCTTTGTAGCCGATGCGATGAGCACGGGCGACTCTGCATATATTGCACATGCGCTCGGCGTTGTTGCGCGCGCCAAGGGCATGACGCGGATCGCCGAAGACACTGGGCTCTCGCGCGAGCAACTCTATCGCTCGTTCAGCCTCAACGGCAACCCAACATTAAAAACAACGCTCGGAGTCTTTGCGGCGCTTGGCATTGAGCTTTCTGTACGACCCGCCAAAAAACGGAAGAGCCCGCGAACCAAGGGGAGTGAGCGCGGACAGTCAGCGAGGCGAAAATCTTCCACGCGATGAGATAGAGCCGTGAAAATGTGGAAGGGTGTGAGGTACGCTTGGTCGCAAGGCCGCCGCCTCGCGCGCATCGGTCAGATGGTCACGAGCTCGGGGTGGCGCTCGTGGAAGCGCGTACGCCGCTGATAGCCCTTGGCGATCTGCGTCAGCTGCGCCTCGCCCCAGATGCGGCCCATGAACGCAAGCCCCGTCGGAAGCCCGTGCTCGCCGAAGCCGTCCGGCACGCTCATGGCCGGCAGCCCCGCGAGGTTTCCTGGCGTGCCGAGATCCGCGCTGCCCGGATACTTCTCGTAGGCCTTGTCGAACGGTACACCCACGGGATAGGCCACCGTCGGGAGCGTCGGATAGACGATAGCGTCGTAGGGTTCGAAGGCGCGCTTGACGGCGGCGTCGATCTTCGTGCGCTGGCGCATCGCGTCGATATAATCGACCGCCAGCGTCGCATACTGCTGGTATCCGCCGATGCGATCGTTTTTGGACTGCAGTTCCCGCGAGCGCCCGCTCTCGATCAGGCCGCGAAACGCCGACGCGCACTCGCCGTTAAGGAGCGCGCCGAAGACCGCGCCGTAGGGATAGCCCTTGGGCAGCTCGACGTTCTCGACCACATCGCAATAGCCGCGTAACACGCCGAGCGCGCTATTGAAGTTCTTGACCACGGCCGGCTGCGATCTCTTGGTCGCATCCGCAATGACGCCGATCTTCGGGCGGCGCCCGCGAATCTGCGCAAACGGCTCGCTCATCGAGGTGCGGTCGTTCGGATCGTGGCCGGCGATCGCACGCAGCACCAGCTCCGCATCGCGCGCCGAACGGCAGAGCGGACCGAGTTTGTCGGAGGTCCACATCAGCGCCATCGCGCCGTGACGGCTCACGCGCCCGTAGGTCGGGCGCAGCCCCGAGACCCCGCAGAACGACGACGGTACGAGAATCGAACCGTTGGTCTCCGAGCCGATCGCGAAGCCGACCAGCCCCGCCGCGACCGCAGCGCCCGGACCGCTGGAGGATCCGCCGCTCCAGTACGCACGGTTCCAAGGCGTGCGGCCGGGCCCGGTAAACGATGCGTCGGCATCGTTGTAACCGAAGCCGCCGGCGAGCTCGACCATGGCCAGCTTCGCGCAGAGCACGGCTCCGGCATCGTGCAAGCGCTTCACGACGGTCGCATCGAAGTCGAAGCGTTGGTTGCGGAACGGCGCCGCGCCCCAGGTCGTGTTCGCACCGGCCGCCGCGAGCAGATCCTTGACGCCGTACGGGACGCCGTGCAGCGGTCCGCGCGAGCGGCCCGCCGCCAGTTCCTTATCGGCGGCCTTGGCTTCGCGCAGCGCCCGGTAATGCATGATCGTTACGACGGCGCCGTACACCGCGCCGTACTTTTCGAGACGGTCTAGGTACAGCGTGGCGAGCTCGACCGACGAGACCTTGCGCTTGCGGATCAGGGCTCCGAGATCCGTCGCGTCGAGAAAGGCGATCCGCTCGCCGTTCATAACGACACCTCGAAGATCGTCGCGGGCTCGTCGGAGTTGCGCAACGCCTCTCCCCGCGGGTTGATGTGAGTGCCGAGCGCGAGCCCTTCGTCAACGCCGGCAGCGATGCGGGCGATCTCCTCGTCCGTGAGCTTCGGATCAAACGCGCGCATCTTCTCGGCGAAGGCACGCGCGAGTTCGGAGACCTTGGGGCTAGGTTTCGGGGACGGTGCCGGCATCGGCGTGGCCTTCGCGGCCGCCTTCGCGACCGGCGCTGCCGCAGCGCATATTGCACCCAGCGACCCCACCGCTGCAATGAACGCTTTACGTGTTTTCATATGCTCAGACTTCCATGACGACGGGGATGATGATCGGGCGGCGCTTCGAGCGGCCGTAGATCGCTTTCGATAAGCCGCTGCGGATGTGCTCCTTGACGCTGTTGACGTCACGCATGCTCTCGACCGAACAGCCCTCGATGATGCGCGCCAGTTCCGCGCGCAGCTCTTCGAGCACTCCGCCGGCCTCCGGCAAGTAGAAGACGCCGCGCGAAACGATGTCGGGGCCTGCGATCACGCGCGCCTCCTCGCTATCGATCGTGACGACCACCATGATGATGCCGTCGCCCGCCAGTAGCTTGCGGTCGCGCAAGATCGCATCGCCGACGTCCCCGACGCCGGACCCGTCGACCAGAACGTTGCCCCCATACGTCTTGCCGATCTTGTCGCCGTATTCGCCGGTAAACTCGAGCACGTCGCCGTTCTCGACGACGAAGAGGTTCTGCGGGTCGACGCCCGTCTGCACGGCGAGTTTCGCGTGCTGCACGAGCATTCGGTACTCGCCGTGTACCGGGATGAAAAACTCCGGCCGGATCAAGTTGAGCATGAGCAGGAGCTCTTCTTGCGACGCGTGGCCGGAGACGTGGGAGCGCCCGTCGGTCCCGTGAACGACGATCGCACCGAGTCTATAGAGATTGTTGACGGTCTTGTAGACGCTCTTCTCGTTACCCGGAATCGGTGTCGCGCTGATGACGACCGTATCGCCCGGAACGATCTTGAACTTCGCGTGGTCGCGCACCGACATGCGCGTGAGCGCCGACATCGGCTCGCCCTGCGAACCCGTCGTCATCACCACGATCTCTTCGGGCGGATAGCCGTCGACCTCTTCGATCCGGATCGCCTGATTCGGCGGGATCTTCAGGTAACCGAGCTCCGAGGCGACGTGCACCACGTTGGTGAGCGAGCGCCCGAGAAAGGCGATGCGCCGCTTGAACTGCACCGCGTGGTCCACGACTTGCTGGATGCGCGGAACGTTACTCGCGAACGAGGCCACGACGATGCGGCCCTTCGCACGCGTAAAGATGTTCGTGAACGCCTCACCGACGATGCGCTCCGAGAGCGTGTGGCCGGGCCGTTCGGCGTTGGTGCTGTCGGCCAGCATGCAGAGCACGCCCTCGTCGCCGATGCGCGCGATCGCCGCAAAATCGGCCGGCTTGCCGTCGATGGGCGTTTGGTCGAACTTGAAGTCGCCGGTGTGGAAGAGCGTCCCGACCGGTGTGCGCAGCGCGAGCGCGCAGGCACCCGCCACGGAGTGGTTGACGTGCACGAACTCCGCTTCGATGCTGCCGTAGCGCACGCGGTCGCCAGGCTGCACCGTGACGAAGTCTACCTCGCCCATCTTGTGCTCGCGCGATTTCGCTTTGATCAGCGCGAGCGTCAGCGCCGTGCCGACGACCGGCACCGCAAATTCACGCAGCAGATACGGGATGCCGCCGATGTGGTCTTCGTGGCCGTGGGTGACGAGCACCGCACGGAATTTGCCGGCGCGCTCGCGGATGTAGGTGAAATCGTTGATGACGATGTCGACGCCGTACATCTCGTCGTCGGGGAACATAAGGCCGCAGTCGACCGCCACCATATCGTCGTTGGTCTCGATCAGCGTCATGTTGCGGCCGATCTCGCCGCAGCCGCCCAGGGGGACGATGCGGACGTAGGGCTCG
>JAJXWN010000144.1 GCA_021781595.1 bacterium
GCAACAGCCCCCCGAGAATTTCAGTCGCCTTAGGCTTGGTAAACGCTCCCGACAGCGGCGTCGCTAGGCGCAGCTCGACCTTGTCGCGGATCCCTCTCGCGGTGAAGTACGAATCTGCAAGGAAGAGGAACTCCAACGGCGCGACCGGGCATTTAATCGGCATCTCGGTCATGTTGAGCACCAACCGCCCGCCCTGCCACGACTCGAAGAACCGGTGCAGGCGCTGCGCACCTTCCAAGGTATAGAAGTCGAACTTGCTCTTCCCCCATTCATCATCCAGGAGCCCCTCGGTCTGATCGGGGCGGATCTTCGCGCCGGTAGCAACGATCAGATAGTCGTAGTCGACGGCAGACTTGTCTTCGAGGATGACGCGCTTGTGGTCCGCATCGATACGGTCGATGCCGGAGATCACGACGTTGGCGCGCGCCGGGAAGTATTCGCGACGCGGCTTTACGACGTCTTTTTGCCCATATATACCGAATGGAACGAACAGGAACCCAGGCTGGTAAAAATGCGTCTCGGAGTCGTCGATCACGGTGATCTGCCATTGATCTTCGCTCAAGACGCGCGAGAGCTTGTTCAACATCATCGTCCCCGCGGTTCCCCCACCGAGAATAACCAGTTTGCGCATTTCCCTCCTCCTGAAGCCGATGACGTTGGATGATTATATTTTGAAGCGGAACTGAAGGCTCAACTCGTTTTCGCTCAAACGGTTTCGCACCACGCTGTTGGGAATGGCCGCATTGTTGGCCATGTACGCCGGGCCCGATACCGCATTCGAAAAGCCGTGCAAATACACAACGTCGATCGTGCGCGCCCCGTCGATCTGGTAACCGGCGCCGGCGGTCGCGCTGTTCTGAATGAGCGCGGGAGCGAATACGTTGAAGAACTGCTGGCTCGGTGGAACCGGGTTGTCGGAGTGGTTGTAGCCGGCTCGCACCGCCAGCCGTCCGTTGACGCTGTACTGGAGTCCCACGGCTGTCGCGTAGATGCTGCGCCAGCCGAACCCTCTCACGGCGCCGTTCTGCGCAAAGCCCGACTGCGAGAACCCTCTCGTGTTCGCGTAATCGATCCAGTGCTCATCGGCGGCGACAAGGAGCTTAGGCGTAAGCTGATAACCGATGCCCGCGCCGACGATCATCGGATAGTCGAGCCTGAAGCCGAAGGTCGCCGGAGTTCCGTCGGGATATTGGGAGGTGTATTGCATCGTCTGCATGTGCTGCGGGCTCTTGTAGACGACTCCCAATTCGAGCTTCTCGTCTGGCCGCCACGCGAGGCCCACGGTAAACCCCGAGCCGAAGCTCGATGAGGCCGGGCTCGAGACGGGATACCCGCTGGCGTTGGGCGGCGTGGCGGCAAATGGCGAGACTTGCAGGCTCTGCCAATCGCTATCTAAGCCGAGGCCGAGTGAGAGCCTGGGGCTCAGCATGTACGCGACCGTGGGCGTCACTTGCAGGAATTGCTGATTGGAATAGATCGCCCCGAAGCCGCCGAAGCTCTGCGGAACCGCTAGAGGATTGAACTGACCGCCGGCATTGGGCATAACGGCGGGATAGCTCACGCCCATGCCTGCGATACCCAGGGCGCAGAGTGCGTAACTGAATCGGCTATTGAGCGGCTTATCAAGGAAGCTCATGCCGGGAATGATCGCCTGTTCCGTCCGGCTCGTAACGGATCCGGCCGCTACACCGGGGATCGAGGCAAACATAGTACGGTGCGGAGTGAACAGATCCATAACAAACTCCGCGCTGCTGGACCGGACAAACGAGATGGAGCCGGCGTTGCTGTAGCAGGAACCGATCGCGTCCAGGGATGTCGCAATCCCTGCTCCACCCATGGACTGGTTCACCGCCCCCACGCCGATCAGGATGTGGCCGTTGGTCGTGGCCTGCGCCGGAAACGCCGTCAGAACAACGAGCATGCACGACACCGCTATGATTCGAGCCGGACCCAAGCGATGCGCCGTGCCGACGTTTGATCTTTTCATAGCATCTCCATGCTAGTGATCGATCGAGAAGAAGCTGAGGCGTGATTGAGAAAAGCGCATGAACAGCGGCAGTGCGCCAAAGTTATTGCTGGGTTCTTCGATTACGGAAATGTTCTTCTCGCTGCGCTCGCGATGGAGCCGGCGACATACGACAAAAGCGCCCTCGTCGGTCAGACGAGGACGCTATTGTCGTATTCTTCCGGCGTCCCGGCCACCATCGTCTCACAAAACGATTGTGAAGATCTTCACCACTCGCGCTGCCGAGCGGGCTGCGCGTTTGCATCGTCCTAACGACGGCGACGGGAGAGCCGCCTCGCATCGCCTCCGCGCATCAGGTGGGTTCGAGACGGCGGCGGGGGTTTTTCCGCAACCTGTTAAGGCGTGGCCGTGCGCTGCCGCCCTCGAGATCAGGCCCCTCCTCCTCATCGAATCCCTTGTCGCTACCTAAGCGGCCAAGGTAAAGCCTGAGTAAAAGAGCTTGCCCGGGCTGGTGCATTTGGGCTGCTTCCCGGGTACATTACGTAGCATAGGCACAAGCGCTCCACCGCCTCCGCAGGCTGCTTTGAATCGAAACCCGATGGCACGTTGGTTCTTTCGTCCTCACTGGAGAAACCGCGCACTTCGCCGTGCGCGCGCACTCCTCATGGTACTGGTCGTGCTCGGTATGATTCTTGCCGGCGTCTTCAGCTGGACGAGTATAGAGCGAAACACATACGCACAACTAGCGCTAAACTCCAGTCTCCTCGCAATAGCCGCGGGTGTCCGCTTCACCGAATACCGTGCGGAACTCGACATCGTCGCCGGGGATATACTGGACGAGCGGGTACTGAGCAATCCTCTCCGCGCGCAAACGCTCCTAAAAAATTCCCTCCGGGGGATACCACAAGCTACGACGATCGATCTCTTCGCTCCCAACGGACACCTCGTCGCGGCTGTCGGCGACACATCGACGGTGCCGCCGCCATTAGCGGGAGATTCTTTCATGACGGTTGCGCCCGAGAAAACTCCGCATCGAGGGGAATTCGCAATCGGTCGTTTGGTTCACAGCTCCGCACCCGATCGCTGGGCCATTCCGCTTCGCCTTACCATGCGTGACGCGCATGGCCGCCCGCTTTTTTCGCTGATGATGTTCCTTGACCCGGCTCGGATCCTCATAGACTGGCGGGCCGCGCTCTCCCATTCGCAGCTGGCAAATGATGGCCTGGCTTTCGGGATGCTACGATCGGACGGCTATTTGCTCGCCAGTTGGCCGTTGCCCAAGGGCAACCGCGCGGGTGCCTACGATGGCTCCGTGCCCGGGTCACTGGCCCCGGTCGCGCAGCGCTTTTCGAAACGCCGGCAAGGGCATTACGTCGGCGTCGCCGAGCCGTACGCGGGGCTGCGGATGATCTCCTTCGCACACGTCGGCGGCGCAAACGTTGGCCGTTACCCCGCAGTCGCCGAGGCCTCGATCTTGAGAGACGCGGCGATTGCGCGCTGGTGGCGAGAGTTCATTCCCATCCTGCTACTCGGAATGCTCCTGCTGCTCGTGCTTTACCTCGGCATTGAACTACTGTGCGAGGCGGAGCGAAGGGTCGATATGCTCCAGAGCCGGCGGGAGGAAGAGCTCCTCCGGGAAGCGCGCGTCGACTCCCTCACCGGGCTTCCCAACCGCTTCGCATTCTTGGAGCGCGTTGACGAAGCGCTCGCCCGCGCCGACCGTGGCGGAAGCCACTGTGCGGTCGGGATTATCGATCTCGACGATTTCAAGATGGTGAACGACCGCTTCGGTCACCCTGTCGGCGACGCCGTGCTCATCGCCGTCGCAGAGCGCTTGCGCGCGGGTCTCCGCACCTGCGATTACGTCGCCCGATTGGGCGGCGACGAGTTCGCCTTACTCCTCGACTACGTCAACTCCGAGCGGGACCTCGAAAAACCTCTCCATCGTTTGGAAAGACATCTCGCCGCACCCATAATTCTGGAATCCGGCGAGAGCTTTGATGCCCAAGGCAGCCTCGGCGTGACCATCTATCCTCTCGATCCCTCGGATCGCGACGGTCTCTTGCGACACGCCGACTACGCCATGTATCAAGCGAAGGCCGAAAAGAGCGATCGAAACTCGTTTTGGCGGTCGTACGACGGAACTTTCAGAAAGGTTCGCGTTGAGGCACAGAAAAAATGGTCGGCCCTGCTCGCGGAAGGGGCTTTACGGCTCCATTATCAGCCCATCCTCGACGCGCGGAGTGGCAACGTTATCGTCGTTGAAGCGCTCGCACGACTAGCCGAAGGCGCCGAGCTTCATCCGCCGGCAGCGTTTCTGCCGAACTTGGGGCCTAATGATTTGCGTCTGCTGAGCGAATCGGTCCTCACGAATGTGCTCCGCGACATGAAGGCGTGGGATGAGGCCGGCCATCATATCGACGTTGCAGTGAACGTGGATCCCGTGCTGCTCATGATGGAAGAGTTCGTGCCTTTCCTCAAGGATCTGATCGAGCGCACGCATACCGATCCCCAGCGCGTAACCGTGGAGGTTCTCGAGGTGCACACTTTCGATTCCCTCGAGCTCGCGCGGCGGCGGCTCGCGGACCTGAAGGAACTCGGGGTTCGCCTCTCCTTGGATGACATCGGCTCTGCATATTCGTCGCTGCTGCGCCTGAAACGTCTCCCAATCGACGAGATCAAACTCGATCGAGCGTTCATCAGCGATCTGTTCCTCGAACCGAGCAATCTCGCTTACGTGATGGCACTTCAGAGTCTCGCAGCAAACCTTAACCTTACCCTTGTCGCCGAAGGGGTAGAAAACTACGACATCGTCGATGCGATGCTCGTCCTTGGCGTCGATCGCATCCAGGGATTTGGCATTTCGCAACCGATCCCCGCACCCGAGCTGCTTAGCTGGCTCCAATCCGGCCATCGATTCTGGGTGGATCAAAGACCACAAACACTCCTAGGTGCCTATGCGGCGCACCGCATCGGGCATGAGCGAATCCGCCGCTCTTGGCGTGAAATCTCCAAACACACCCGCGCCGATTTTCAAAACTGTCGTATGGGCTCGTTCCTCGCGACTGCCGGGCGCTCGTATGCGCAGCTCATCGAGAGCCACCGTGCCTATCACGATGCCGCCGCCATCGCCTCGCGCCCCGACGATCCGGCCATACAACGCGCGCGATCTCGCATCGACGCAGCCGTGCAAAGGTTGCTGTTGCTCCAACCCCCAGCGCCTGTGGTACGTGAGGTGGTCACCACTTCTATAATTGCGTAGCCGTTTCTCACTCCCTCGGTTCGCTGCTGCGGACAGCGCTCACCGGTCTTCACCCACCGGCCGCCCAACGGGCCGCCGATCTCGCCGGAACCCACCATTGCGACGTGCATATCCAGTATATTCCCAAATCCCAAAGGAGAGAAAGGCGGCGAGCGCTTAAGACGTTCCCGGTGGACTGGCATTTTGCACTTACGGCGTTCGCAGCCGTCTTCACGATCGTCGATCCCATCGGCATGATTCCGCTGGCCCTGGCCGCGACGATCGCGCTGCCGGCGGAGCGCCGCATGAAAATCGTCGATCAGGCGGTGCTCGTTGCTGCCTGCGTGATGCTGGTGATGGGCGCGATCGGCCGGCCGCTACTGAACTACCTGGGAATCACGTTGCCCGCATTCTTGATCGCCGGCGGGATATTGCTCTTCCTGATCGCTATCGACATGCTGTTCGCTCGCCCCACGCGCGCCAAGCGCACCGAGGAAGAGGAGCGCGACGCCGCAGCGGCCGAGAATCCGGCCGTCTTCCCGCTGGCGATTCCCATGATCGCGGGCCCGGGAACGATCGCAACGGTCATGTTACTGGTGAATTTGGCGCACGGCGACGGCGCGCGCATCGCCACCGTTGTCGTCGCCTGTGCGGCGGTACTCCTGATCACTTGGCTCTTCATGCGGGGC
>JAJXWN010000007.1 GCA_021781595.1 bacterium
TTCGCGTACGTCGGCGCGGTGATGGCGGCGAAAGGCTTGCCGTCCTGGGCGGCGCTTGCATGGATCACGCTTGCCGTGATCGGCGCGCGCACGGCAGCCATGGCCGCAAATCGCTACTTCGACCGCGATCTGGACGCGCGCAATCCGCGAACCGCTCAGCGTGCGCTGGCGAGCGGGCGTCTGCCACCACAAATCATGCTATGGGCGATAGCCGGCGGCTTGCTCCTCCTGCTGATCTCGGCGTGGGAACTCAACCCGCTCTGCGTCGAGCTGCTTCCGGTCGCCGCCTTCGGTTTGCTTGTCTACCCGCTCTGCAAGCGCTTCACGTGGCTGGTACACTTCGTGCTCGGTGCGGTCGATGCGCTCGCACCGCTCGGCGCGTACATCGGCGTCAGCGGAAGGGTCACCGTCCCGGCGCTCCTGCTTTTCGTAGCGGTGACCGTCTGGGTGGCGGGTTTCGACATCGCCTACGCCCTAATGGACCTCGACGTCGATCGAGCGCAGGGCGTCCAATCGCTGCCCGCACGCTTTGGCGAGCGCAGCGGCTACATGCTGCCGCTCGCATTGCACGCCGTCATGATCCTAATGCTCGCGGCGGCCGGCTATCTCGTGCATGCGGGCTGGCAGTACTACGCGGGCGTCGCGCTCGCGTTCGGGCTCGTCGTCTACGAAGAGCGCCTCTTCGGTATGGCGAAGAATGTCTTCGAATTGAACGATCGGATCTTTTTCACCAACATGGCGTTCTCCGTTACGTTCTTGGTAACGACGATTGCCGGATTCACGTTAGGATAAACAGTGATGAAGCGTAGGGATTTCCTCGCCGCCGGCGGCGTCGCCGTGGCGTCGGCAGCCACCGGTGCATCCGCGTTGGCCCAGTTCACGGGCTCGCAGCCGCTCTCGCAACCGACGATGATCGCGGTGAACGTGCCGCTCACGGGCGATTTGATCCTGCAAGGCCAACAGATCGTCGACGGAGCCAACGCCGCAGTCGACGAAGCGAATCGATTTGCAGGCCCGATCGGACACTATTTCGCGATCCGTACGTTCGACGACCAGGGTGCGCTCGCCGTTTCGATGGAGAACGTACAGTTCGCCGCCGACGATCCGACGATCGTCGCAACCGTCGGAAATTTGACCGGATCCGATACGTACGCTACGATGCCGACCTACTCGAACGCGCAGATGCCGGTCATCGTGCCGGCCGCCACTACCGACGAGGTAACCGCGCAAGGGTACCGCAACGTCTGGCGCCTCCCGACCAAAGATTCGACCGAGGGGCGCCTCTTTGCGAGATATCTCGCCGGAGGAAAGAAGCCTGCGCTGCCGATCGCGGTCTCACAGGACGGCGATTACGGATTCGACGTCGCCCAAGGTTTCGTCAATCAAGCGAAACTTGAAACAATGAACGCCGAGGCGTACCTGTTCCCCTACAGAAACCCAGATTATGCGACGGCAGCAAAAACGATACTCACCAAGAAGCCGGACTACATCTACTTGTGCGGCACGACCAAAGACATGGGTCCGCTCGTCGCCGCATTGCGGGTCGGCGGATTCAACGGAGCGTTCGGTGCGTCGGAAGGTTTCTTCAACGATGCGACGATAACGACGTATGCCGACGCGCTTGGCAAGGTGACGATCTCGACCTCGCTCCCGCCGGTCGAGCTGGCGCCGAGCGTCTTCCAGCTTCTCCAGGATTTCCGTTCCAGGTATCGCGTGACGGCTCTATCGATCTTCGGCTACGCAGCCACGCAACTCGCCATCGACGTCGTTAAGCGCTACGGGGTCACGAGCCGCGGTGCGTTCTTGAGCGCGATGCAGACCGGCGGATCCTACGATACGCTGATCGGCTCGTTCACCTTTACGCCGACCGGCGACCCCGTCGACCCGAACCTCTATTTCTACACGATCGTAGATAAGCAGTTCAAGTACCAGAAGGCTGCACATCCGAACGGCTTCATTCTCTAGCGCCTCTACGCGTCATCGCAGGATCGACCATCACACGCGCATGATGTGGCGCCGGTGAGGGCGCGCGAGCCGGTTGCGCCTCGTTCTCTTCGAGCATCAGCACGAAGCGCAACCGCCAGGCACCCAGTGCGACGGTGAATTTCGTTCCGAAAAATTCCATACGTTAGGCCTCCACACCCCACCACTGCACGATGGCGGCGGCACTATAGGCGGCGGTGAGGGCGATCAACACGAGGATAGACGCCCAAAGGGACGAGGTACCGAGAAGTCCGAGTCCCGATAGCCCGTTCGTAACCCCGTCGGGCCCCATTCCGGGAAGGTAGATCAGCGGGTTCAGCGTGTCGACGGCGCGTAGCAGGCCGCTGACGGTACGAGCCGTCATGCTGTCGCCGTACCGGACCGCCGCGAATACCGGCAGTAAGATTGCCGCCGGCCACAACAGGCCGATGACGGCGCCCAGGCCACGCTTGAACGATGCGCTGCAAGCGGTAACCAGTGCGTACCACGCCGCCGGTACGAGCAGCGCGACCAACAGCGCTTGGAACCCTTGCGTAGTGATGCCGTACCGCGGCATCTGGAAGAAGGCCTGTGCGATGACGAAGACGACGACGGCAAGGACCTCCGTGGCGGCGAGTGCCGCGATGTCGACACTCATCGCCGTTACAGCGTAGACGGCGCGCGATACGGGCCGCGTCCACGCGATCTCGAGATGCCCGTCGTTCTCTTTGGCGAGGGCGCCGCCAAGAATCGTCGCGACGATGAGCGCGAACGGAAGCGAGACGATGAAGAGATCTCCGATATTTTCGCCTCCGTTTGTATCCACGACGACCGTCGTCATACCGTTGGCATCGCTCTTCACAACGTGCAAGGAGCCTATCATCAGGGGATGCTTGAAATGCATGTCGAGCTGCGACGACGGCGCCGTGATGACGAGGCGTTTACCGGCATAGCCGCGGTCGTAGATATCGGCATGCGTGCGTTGGGCTTTATCGTCGATCGTCGTCTTGACCGTACCGTCGGAGAGGCGTTGCGTCCGAACGACGGCCGTGGACGATTGTGCCATTTGGGTAACCCATGCGTCGGGAGACTCCGCGTGCACGGCGGCGAGCCAAAGGCGCATGACGACGACAAGCGCAAGCAAGATTCCCAGGAGAATCGCAACGACGCGTAGCGCGCGCAACGCGCGCAGATACTCTACGTAATACATTATGACGCCTCCACCACGTCGGCCGTGCTCTGCGACGGCGCGACGGCATTGAGGAAAATATCTTCCAAGTTCAGGTCGACGATACGCACGCTCTGCGCCCCTTGCGACACGAGGCCGGCGGCGAGCCCGTCGCTGCCGTCGCTCACCGTAAGGCGTAGGATGCGCCCCGTCTTCTCGACCCGCGAGATGCGCGCGTCGCGCTCGAAGCCGTTGACCGAGAACGCGTCGCTCTCGAAGATTCCTTCGACGATCTTACGTTGGTATTTCAGATCGTCGACCGCGCCGTTCAAGACGACTTTACCGTCTTGCAGAATCGCGATGTGCTCGGCGGCGCGCTCGACTTGGCCGATCTGGTGCGAGGAGAGGACGACGGTCGCTCCTTGTGCCGCGGCATCGATGATTAATTTGAGCACCGCGCGCTGGTTGACCGGATCGAGACCGCTGGTCGGCTCGTCCAGGACCAAGATTTCAGGCCGGCTCGCGAACGCCAGGACGATCGCGAGCGCCGTCTGCATTCCCTTGGACATCGCCCGCACGCGCTTGCGAGCGTCGAGGTTAAAGAGGGCGAAGAGCTCGGTGGCGCGCGCGGGATCGTAGCGTTTGAACGACCGCCGCTGCGCTTCCATATGTTCGCCGGCAGTCATCCATTCGTAGAGGACGCTTCGTTCGGGCACGTAGGCCAGCCGCTCGAAAACCGCGGGAACGAGTGGGGCGCCGTCGATGAGCGTAGTGCCGGAGCTCGGGCGGGCCAAACCGAGGATGCACTTGAACGTCGTCGTCTTGCCGGCGCCGTTCGGGCCCAGGAGCCCGAAGACGCTTCCTTTTGGAATCTCGATGCAGACATCGTCGACGGCGGCCGAGCGGCCGTAGATTTTGGTAAGATGCTGGATGGAAATCGTGCTCATTGCTCCTCCGGAAACCAGCGCTCCAGCGCGTCGTTGAAGAGTTTGCGGACGCGCGAGCGCGTCAGGCCGATCGATTTGGCTTCGCGCACCGCGCGCTCGAGGGCTTCGTGGGCGACGTGCGAGGCTGCAGCGCGCGAAGTTTCTGCGGCGCCGTTACCGCGCACGAAGGATCCGCGCCCGGGCGCCGTTTCGATGATTTCGTCGCGCTCGAGGTCGCGGTAGGCCCGGGCGACCGTATTCGGGTTGATCGTCAGATCGAGCGCGAGTTGCTTAACCGTCGGGAGCTGCTCGCCCGGCTGCAGGACGCCCAAAGCCACCGAGCGCTTGACCTGGTCGGTCAACTGCAGGTAGATGGGGACGCCGCTGCGCGGATCGACCGTAAAGATCGCGGGCATCGATGCCTCTAGAACTTCGGGCCCCAGCCGGGGAAGATCGTCGAGTCCCGGCGTTCGAACGGCAGGGTCGGCCGGCGGGATGCCTCGGTTTGGAGTCCTTCGGGACGATAGAAGGGGAGTGCCATGGCGTAAGCCTTGCCTTTCACACCTAGTACCAACCTGCTGTTGTACTAGTACACTAGTATAATAACACGATTGTGGCGCCTGTCAAGACCCCGGGCCGGCCTTCTCGATCGCCCGCAAGCTCGGGCACAGCGCCAGGCGATTCGCCGTCAGTGTGAGCGGTGAAGGGCGTTTTCGACGCGATTGAAATAATTGCTCAAGCCGATCGCGCATACGATTTCGACGATCTGTCCTTCGTCGTAGTGATTGCGCAGGCCATCCCGTACCGTCTCGGGCAACGCGCGCGGCTCGCGCGTTATCGCAATCGCCGCCGCAAGGGCCGCACGCTCGGCATCGCTATAGCGGTCGCTGCGCGCGTAGTTCCCCAACTCGTCGATCGTCTCTTGCGCTACTCCCAGACGCCTTGCCAAGGCGCCGTGCGACTCCATTCAATACTCGCAGCCGTTGAGCGCCGAGACCATCAATCCGCAGAGTTCTTTGACGCGCTGCGGCACGGTGCCGCGCTCCATAACCGCCGCCGCGTGGCCGGCCGCGGTCCGCGCGACCTCGGGGCGCACGCGCAACGTCGCGAATACCTTCGTCGGCATGCGGCCGAGTATTCCCGCCGCGTTAGGCCGGTCCTTGCGTCCACGCGCGGAATCGCGCGTCGCCCCGAACGGGGTCCATGCGCGGGTCGATCGCGATCATCGGCCGATCGAAATCCTTGTGGCCGCCATCTTGCAAGAGCCGCAGGGCTTCGTTGCGCTCGCCCATTGCGATGAACGCCATAACGACGTCCTCCGGATCGACGCGGCGCGATGCGATGCCGGCTTGCGCGATGGCGAGCTGCGCTCTAGCCTTGCCGAAACGGTGCATCTTCGCGTAGACATGTGCGAGTAGAGCGGCGGCCTCCGCTCGGCATCTGCATTTGCCGGCAAACGTCCGGTACGCTTGAATCGCGCGAGCGTAGTTCCCGAGCGCTTCGTACGCCAAGCCCATCGTCTCGTACGCATCGATTCGCTTCGGCGAGAGATCGAGAGTTTGGCGAGCGTAAGCGATGGCATCTCTGTAGCGCCGGGCAAAATACGCAGCCTCCGATAACCACGCCGTGGTGGCGACCGAAAGCGGATCTAAATCTGCAGCCGTCTGCAGCTCTTTGAGCGCCCGCCGGCCGCGGCCTTGCGTGAGTAGCGCGATGCCGTACCATTGGTGCGCCGGGGCGAAGCCCGGGTTGAAAGCGATGGCCCGGCGGTACTTCGCCTCGGCGGCCACTTGATCGTGCTCGGAATACGCGACCACACCAAGCGCTGCATACGCGGCCGCCGAGCGGCTATCGAGGCCAAGGGCCGTTCGAGCATAGGCGAGCGCGCGCTTGTAATAAATATGCGGTTTGAGCGGCCCGTAGCGATATTGCGCCATGATGACGTAAGCATCGGCGAGCGCTGCGTACCCACGCGCGTTGCGCGGATCGCTCTTCGTAACGGCGTCGAAATAGCGCACGCTACGCTCCACCCCGGCACGCGTTCTCCGGTTCCAGTAGTACCGTCCCATAGCGTACAACCGCGCCCCCTGCACCGATAGCGGCCGCTGCGCGACGCGCGCTTCGACCTGCGCCCGGCGAGCGACCGCAAGCCCGGCAACGGCCAGCACCAGGACCAGGAGGACGCCCGCAGCGGCCGCGTAGCGGCGCAGGGCCATCGGCCGGCGGACTGCAGGCTCGGAGAGCCGGGCCGGCGGAACGAGCGTTAGCGGAGCCGTGAAGCGATACCCTCTCCTGGGAAGGGTCGCGATCGCATCGGCGTTCCAATGCGCGCGAAGCGCCTTGCGAATGACATAAACGTTCTGGGCGAGATTCGCCTCTTCAACGAACCCGTCGGGCCAGATGCGATCCAGTAACTCCGCCTTCGTCAGAACCTCGCCCGGCCGCTCGACGAGCGCGAGCAGCGTTTCAACGACCTTCGGCCCAAGTGCGAGCGGTTCGTCGCCGACCGTCAACAGCAGCTGCTGCGCATCGAGACGAAACGGCCCGAACAGATAGATGCCCATGGAGCGCCCCTTACATCGATGTCCCTTGGGGTGATTTTCTCAAAGACCGGCGCGGTAGCCTTGCGCCGCCCTTCGGCGGCCGCCTATGCCCCTCGGGGCAAGCAGGGACGGCCGGCGCATTCCAGCATCGCCCGTCCCTCATCTTTCAGGACACGTATGGCTCGTGCGCGGCTACGGGCACAAGGATGCGATCGACCTCTGCAAAGACGCTTGCGTCGAGATGCAGATCCCCGGCGGCGACGTTGTCGTCAACGTGTTCCACCTTTGTCGCACCGACGATCACGCTCGTAACCGCGGGCTGGCGCAAGCACCAGGCGAGCGCGAGCTGCGCCGGCGAGCACCCCGCCCCTTGCGCGACCGGCTTCAACTTCTGCACGGCGTCGAGTACCCGCTGCGTGAAGTACTCCTCCATCATCTCCCGGTTCGGCCCGGCGGCGCGCGTACCGGCGGGCGGCTTATCGGCGCGCGCATACTTCCCGCTGAGAATCCCCATCGCGAGCGGGGACCAGACCACGTTGCCCAAACCGTACTGCGCGCAGGTCGGCAGCACGCGCTCTTCGATGCGCCGCCAGAGCGCACTGTACTGCGGCTGATTGCTGACCGGAACCGCCCATCCGCGCGCGCGGCAGAGCGCAACGGCGGCCGCAATCTGGTCGGCATTCCACTCGGAGACTCCCCAATAGAGAATTTTTCCCGCGCGCACGAGATCGTTCATTATCTCGCACGTCTCCTCGAGCGGCGTGGTCGTGTCGAAGCGATGGCATTGGTAGAGGTCGACGTACTCGACTTGGAGCCGGCGCAACGAGTGGTGCAACTGGTCTCTAACGTGCTTCCGCGAGAGGCCGCGCTCGTTAGGCGAATCACCCATCGGGAAATAGACTTTGGTCGCGAGCACGAGAGCGTCGCGCGAGAGCTCTTTCAGGATCGGCCCGAGTACTTCTTCGGCCGCACCGCGCGCGTACGCGTTCGCCGTATCGATGAAGTTCACTCCGCGCTCCCAGGCGCGCAGCACGCACCCGCGCGCGGTATCGCGTTCGACCGCACTCCCATAGGTGAGCCATGACCCCAACCCGATAACCGACAATTTTACCCCGGAATGTCCGAGCGTCCTATACTGCATGAACGAGCTCCTCGTTGAGACGGGAGGCGGCGTAGTGCCGCCGGCCTCCACACTATACAACTCGCGGGACGCACTTCCATGCAGCGCGAAGCCGTCAGATGTGCCAGCATACGAACTCTATCGCGTCTCCGCGTTTACCGTGCAGGCGCTCGAAGGCAATCCCGCCGCCGTCGTCCTCGACGCCGATCCGCTGACGGCCACCGCGATGCAGGCAATCGCTCTCGCGCTGAACCTTTCCGAGACGGCCTTCGTCTTACGATCAGACCGAGCCGACGCTCGCGTACGATACTTCACGCCGGTCGAGGAGATGCCGCTGGCCGGGCACCCGACGCTCGCGACCGTGCACGTTCTGCGTGAGAGCGGGCGCATCGCGAGCGATGCCGAGCAGGTTACGCTTGAGATGCCCGCCGGCATCATCCCCGTGCGCATCGCTCCGGATGCGCACGGCGTGCGCTACACGATGCGGCAGCCGGCGCCCACATTCGCGCGCGTCTACGACCCGGAGCACGTCGCGCGCACGCTGCACCTCACGGCGAACGACGTACTCGCTAGCCCGGCGCCGCAGACGGTCTCGACCGGCGCACCGATGTTGATGGTCGCGCTGCGCTCGGTCCGCGCGCTCGACGCTGCCGCGCGCGACCCGGCGGCACTCTTTCCAGCGGATCGCGACTATATGAGCGTACACCTCTTCACCCGCACGAACGAACCTCACGCGTTCTTGGCGCGGCATTTTTCTCCGCCGGGTGACGTACCGGAGGATCCGGTAACCGGTTCGGCGTGCGGCGCGATGGCGGCCTACGCGTACCGGTACGGCCTCGTCGACCGGCCGGCATTCACGGTGCTGCAGGGAACGCACGTGCACCGCCCGGGGATCGTGTACGCCCGCGTGCTAGGTACGCCGTACGCAATGAACGGCGTAGAGATCGGCGGATACGCCGTCACGACGAGCCATGGGACGACATAACCGTTACCTTCGCTTACGGTGGAACTGCGGGCGGACGAGGAGAGACCCAACGTTCTACACGCCCGCGCCGCCGATTTCAACGCGCGAACGCCAGCATTTCTTCCGTCTTCCGTCTACGCCGCGTCTCCAATGGGCAGCGTTCCACGTGGTGCGGTGCCGTCAAAGAGCACCGCGGCGAGTCCCTGAATGCATGGACGCTCGTCGCCGTACGCGCACAGCACTGTTTGCGCTTGCGCAAACATCAGCGCGTCGTAGGGCTCGAGCAACGAAACGAGCACGGCATCGGGATGCGCTTCCAGGATCGCGCGGATGGCAGCTGCTTGTTTTGCGTAGATGTGAGCGCGGCGCATGAGCACGATTGGTGTACGGCCGGTTTGTTTGATTGCCGTTAGTGCCCCGGTAAGATTGTCCGCGCCCGGCTCGAGAGGAACCTTGATTTCCGGCATGCGGTGATTTTCGGTCAAGGAGTAATACTTGGAAATGAGGCCGATGTTGCCGCGCGCCAGGATCGTGCCCTCGAATGATACGACCACGTGCCGCGCCGGATCGAGCGTCTTCGGTCCGCGGAGCACGGTGATCGCACGCAGCGCAATTTCGTTACCAATGTTTGCATCGGGCCGCGGCGCGTCAATCGCAACCGGCTCGGCGAGTTTTTCGCGAAGCAATCGCACGCGTGCGTATGCCTGTTCCAATCGCGCTCGCGGCAGTGCCCCGGATTCTACAGCGCGTGCAATAGCCTGTGCAACATCGCGTGCGACGGAGAGATTCCGTGAAACCAGGATAAGGTCGACACCGGCATTGATTGCTTGCACCGCGGCCTCACCGGCACCGATGGTCTTGACGATCGCGTCCATTTCAATGCAATCCGAGATGCAGACGCCCTGGAATCGCAGTTCGGTGCGCAGCAGATTCTGCAAGACCGCGGAAGACGTAGTCGCCGGATGATCGGGATCGAATGCGCGCAGGACGATGTGTGCGGTTGAGACGGCTTGCGCGCCGGGTAGCAGCTGTGCAAACGGCACGAGATCGCGCGAACGTAACGTCTGCACGGGCGCATCGACGAAGGGCAATTCCAGATGCGAATCGCTTGCGGTCGCACCATGGCCTGGAAAGTGCTTGAACGCCGCGACGATGCCGGATTCGCGAAGACCGTTTGCAAACGCGCCCGCAACGCGCGCGATTCGCATCGGATCGGAGCCGAACGAACGAGCGCCGATGACGGTGTTGTTGCGGAAGAGCGCGAGATCGAGCACCGGTCCAAAGGTAAAATTGACGCCGGCACGGCGCAGATCGTTTCCCGTTTCTTTCCCGGCCCGTCGGGCGAGGGATGTGTCGTCGGTGGCGCCTAGCGCCATCATTGGTGGCAATTCTGCTACGCCTTCGCGGAAAGGAGAGATGCGGCCGCCCTCATGGTCGATCGCAACAATCGGCCCGGGCTTTCCGGCATAAAGCGAGCGTATGGCGTCGACAAGCTCGCGCGTTTGTCGCAGATCGACCACGTTTTGCGGGCGCAAAATAACGCCACCGACGGGGAACGAGCTCAGCTCGGCGGCACCGCCGCTCTGAAACGTAATACCCTTGACGCCGACGCAAAGCACGCCCGCGGCAAGTTCGCGAATCTCCATGGTGGGGTTATCGGCTCTTCTTGGCTTCTCCGCACATCCGCGTGATGAGCGGTACTCGGCGCACAGCGTGCGGTTCCAGAACTCGAGCTCCCGCTGCTCGGTACGGTCCCCATGCCGGAGAGCTTGCCCCGTGGGGGCATGCACGGGGGCACGGGGGAATCCTCGTCCTTCGGCCTGTCGGGTCCCCGTCGGGACGCGGGAAACCTGTCCCGTCTACCGGGTCCCCCGCCGGGTCCCCGTGACGCGCGGCGAGGAGTGTCAATGTGATCGAGCACGCACATACTGCCCAGAAAGGGACTCGAACCCCCACGGCCTTGCGGCCACTGATACCTGAAACCAGCGCGTCTACCAATTCCGCCATCTGGGCGCGACCGACGACGATTCGCGCCCCGCGCGTGCGACCCTGCCTCGCTCTGCAACCCGCCGCGCGCGGCCGGTTTTCTGGAGGCCACGTATGCCCGTACTACGGCGACTTCGCTTGGATGGCAGTTCCGGGTCGGCCGGCGCCATCGCCCTGGTGGGCGGTTAGTCTTGCTAAAACGCCTGCTCCCCATCCTCGGGATCACGTTCATAGACATCCTCGGTTTCAGCATGCTGATACCGATGCTGCCGTACTTCGTCACGCATTTCGGCGCATCGCCACTCGTCGTCGGTTTCATCTTCTCGGTCTTCTCGTTCTGCCAACTCATCGCCGGACCGGTCTGGGGCAACGTCTCCGACCGCATCGGCCGAAAGGGCGTACTGATCGTAAGCCAAATCGGTGCGACGATCGGCTGGGGCATGCTCGCCTTTGCACCCAACATCGCGTGGGTTTTCGTCGCGCGCATCGTCGAAGGGGTTTCTGGCGGGAATATCGGCATCACGCAAGCCTACGTTGCAGATGTGGTCGAACCGCGCGAGCGTGCGCGCGCATTCGGATACATCGGCGCGACCTTCGGCGCGGGCATGGTCTTCGGACCGGTTGGCGCCGGCATCCTGTTTTCGCACTATGGATTCGTTGCGCCGTTCTTGGCGGCTTCGGCCCTACAGTTCGTCACCCTACTCGCGACGTTCGCGCTCCTGCCGGAGACGCGCGGCAAGCGAGACGAGGCCGGAAAGAGCGTCGGTTTCGGCGAGATCGCTAAGACGTTTCGAGATCCGAACGTCTCGCGCTTCCTATGGCAAAAGCTCGCGCTCTCGCTCGGGCTTTACGGTTGGTTCGGCGTCATCGCACTCTATCTGAAAGCCCAGCTTCACTTTACGCTCGTCGAGGCGGATTACTATTTTTCGCTCTTTGCGATCTCGAACGTGATCATCAACGGCGTGCTGGTCGGCCGGTTGTCGAACCGGCTCGGCGACCGCTCCATGTCGAGCCTTGGTCTCGGATCGTTGGTCTTTTCGTTCGCGCTCGTTCCGTTCGTGCACGGCGTCCCGGCGCTCTTCGGCGTGCTCTTGCTCTTCAGCATCGGCATGGCGCTTGCGAACACCGGCATCACGGCACTCATCAGCAATGCCGCCACGAACGAACGCCAGGGGACGGTCCTCGGTGTCAGCTCCTCCCTCGACTCGCTCTCCGGCATGGTCTCGCCGCCGATCTCAACCGGGCTGCTCGGACGATTAGGTGCACCATTCGCTGGCGTGACCTCGCTCTTCTTTGCGGCGATCGCGCTCGCGCTGGGCCTTACCGCCGCGCGATTCGAGGCGGCGAGCCGGCCGCTCTCGACTACGCTGGAGCGGTAGCCGGCAAGCGCGGCCCGCATCCAGGTCGAAGGGGAAGAGATGTGGAGCTTTGCCGGACTGCTGTGCGCGCTTGGAACGGGCGTCGTCGCCTGGTTGCGAAGCCGCACGGCGAACGGTACTTTCTACGAACGCGACGTCTACGGCATGACGCCCCGAAGCCACCGGCGTTATGCTTACGCGAGTGCCATTTTCGCGCTCTACTTCGTCGGCTCGATGCTCCGGCCGTCGCTCCCCGCGGTGCCCGCACTGGGCGTCTTCGCGGTGGTCGCCATCCTATACGTCTCGTCGTTCGTTCGGGGGGCTACCGGCGAGGACGAGTAGGCGAAACATCGCGGCTCGTGCCGTGGTAGATCGAGCCGGCAGGGGGACCGCTCCGTGGAGGACCGGATGAACGTACAAAACATGATGCTCAAGCAGCAACTCGCGCCGCAGCAGCTTCTGGCGCTGGAAGCGCAGATGCACTGCTATCGCAAGGAACCCGTCGTGGCGTTCCTGCTCGCGTTTTTCCTCGGCATCTTCGGCATCCATCACTTTTATCTAGGCCGGATGCGCCCCGGGATCATCATGCTGGTCTGCACGCTCTCGGTCGTCGGGCTGATCGTCAGCATCCCATGGAAGATCGTCAACTGGTTTACCGTCTGGCGCGAATGTGCTGACGTGAACGACGAGATCGAATACTGGTTCCTCTATCAAATGGTTCACGGCGCGCCGGCGCCGGACCCGAGCCGCCCCCCGATCGGCGGCTTACCGATGACTGCGTCCTAACGACCGACACTAATTGCCGGGGCGCACGAAGACGTTCCAGTACCACACGCCGTAAAGGCCTGCGATGCACGAGTAGGTGACGAGAGCCTCTGCCCAGAGAGCGAAGCGCTCGCGCGCCGCGAGGATCATGAGAACGAAGAGAAACGCGATGAAGTCGAGCGTGTGCCGCATGCCGTACTGCGCGTAACCGTTGACGTAGTACAGGAACGACGGACCCGCGGTCAGGAACGCTGCAACCCACATAGTCACGACCTGATAACGCGGTCTGCGAGCGAAGAAGGCCAGCACGAGCGCGGGGCTCGTCCACGTAAGCGCCACGCCGGAAAACGTCGGCCGAATCCACGGCCACCGAGACGAGAAGTCCGGCGCCTGCACGAAAAACGACCATAACTGATACGGTAGGTTCGCGAACGAGAACGGCTCCCCGCTGCGCGCGCCGATCGCATCCTCGTGGAAAAAGATCGTGTGCCCGCGGTCCCAGGGAACGCCCCAGCGCGCGAAGTTGTACCCCACCCACAGCAGCGCGGCCGGAATCAAGATCGCTGCCGTCTGCAGCAGAACGCGGCGCAGCTGCGTTCCGCGCACGAACTGCGCCCGCGATCGTGCTCCGAGGCCACCGTTGGCAATCAAGTACACGATCGCCGGTAACGCCATCACGGCTGTAAAGCGCGAGGCGATCGCACCGGCGTACAGCAGCACGACGAGCCACGGCCGATTTTTCCCGGCAAGTTCGGTCAGCGCCAGCGTCATGAAGCAGACGGCCGACGTCTGAGCGACGAACCACACGTCTCCGAGCATCGAAGCCCAGAGCAGATCGGTGCCGGCAAGGTAGAAGGCGCACAACCAAAACGTCGTTCTCCCGGAGACTCCCAAGCGCTCGCACAACTCCCAGGCGGAGCCGATTGTGATGCCGCAGAGGCCGACCGCAAGCAGCGTTTGGTTTGCCGCCGTGCCAAACATCGCAACGAAGGGGATCATGAGAAATCCCGGCAAGGGATCGTTCACGATATAGCGGTGGCCGTGCCACAACACGGCGTCGATATACGGGCCCGGCCAGTCGATCCAGAAGCGGCCGTGCAGAACGGCGTTGGCGAACAGCACGTAATTGTCGTACGGCGTCGAACGCGCATGCGAGAACAACAGCGCTATTGCAAACGCAACGAGGCCGGCGTACAGCGAACGGCGTACCTTCAATCTTTCACCATCCGGTAGAGCGTCGGGTCACCGCCGACGGGCTGAGGGTAGTACCCCCGAACGGAACCGAAGAGAATCCCGACCACGTAGACCGGGCGGGTCCTGGCCCACGCCGGCACGCGGCTTGCGTCGTCTTCCAGCCATGCGGTTTCGACGATGCGATTCCCTAAGCTGCGATCGACGTAGGCCGCATAAGCCAGCGGCGTGGCGTAGAGCCACGGCGCGATGAGAATGGCATTGGGCGGTGTGCGTTGCCGCACCGTCCGTATCACCGACTCGGCGCCGCTCGAGTTCCACTGGGCGAAGATATCGCGGTGGACGAAGAGCTGCCCGAGTGCCATGGCGGCAAGGGCAACGGCCGCGGTGCCTCGCCACGCGGGCCGGCGGCGCAGCAACCCGGCCACGGCGTATCCGGCAGCGACGGCAACGATCGCGAACGAAGTCAGGTAGTAGCGATCCCGATCCGCCTCGACCGTATACCCAAACGCGAACGCCGTGGGAACCCAAGCGGCGAGAAATGCCGCGATGCCGAGGAGCCGATCGCGCACCAGCAGCATTCCGAGGCCCACGACTGCGAGCAATACCCCGAGCGGCGTGAACTCGGCAGCCAGCGTCGCGACGTATTCCGGCCCTCGGCGCACATACGTTTGCGGCGACAGGATCGATGCGACGCTCGCTCCGGCGTGGAACTGCGATCCCGTGACGAGCGTCACGAATCCTCGCCACGTCGACGGATCGTCATCGTCCCAAAACGGTTTGCCCGGCGCCTCGCCGAGCTGTAACGTAGGGTCGAGCCGCGCTCGGTCGACGTAGGCGCTGCGCAGCGGCAAATATGCGTAGAACGACACGCCTGCAAGCAGCGCGAGCGCGGCGAATACGAGCGCGCGTGCCCGAACGGCGCGCAACCGCGCGAAGAACAGCACGAGGAGGGCGGGCAGGAGCAGCGCCACGATCGGATGGGTGGCGATCCCGAGCCCCCACGCGAGCGCGCCGCCGGCCAGCGCGGTAGGCCGAGCCGTACGGTACCACCTGACGGCGCAGTAGAACGTGAGCACGGCAAAGAACACGGCCAGCGCGTGTACTTCCGCCCGCGTCCCGCGCGTCCACGCAACGTCGCCAAACGCGAAGAGCCACCCGGACGCCATCGCCACCCACGGCGCGTCGACGAGTTCCGCCAGCGTCCGGTACACGAGCCACGCGGTCAAGCTCATCGCAAGCGCGCAGAACAGCGACATGCGCATGGAGACCGGACCGATCGCTACGACGTGAGTGAAGATCCACCCGAATATGGTGAAGACCGGAAAGCCCGTCGGGTGGGCGATGCCGAGAATCCACGGCACGACCTGCATCTCGCCGGTGTCCCAGTAGGCTACGGCGCGGTTGAGCGAGGCCGCATAGATGCCGAACGGAACCAACCACGCCAACCAACCCGCAATCCGCGCATAGGCTCGGTTCACGTTAGGGTTCACGTTAGAAGGTTGGAAGAACCGGCGCCGGCAGCGGTTTGGGGAGGACGAACGTCGATTCCGGCAGGCTGGACGGAAAACGGTAGCCGCTCCAGGCGATGCGCTCGCGGGCGGGACGGCCCTCAACCTTCGCGGCTACCGACGCCTGGACCGGCATCCAGTATCGACCGAAAGGCGCGTAATAGAGCACGCCTTTCCCCGATATCGTAGCGCCGCTCGCCGTGAATTCGATCTTCGACGGCAGATACGTCGCTCCGTCGATCGTCACCCGGTCGACCACGAATCCGCCCAGCGTCACGAGCGGGATCGCCGCGTAGGTATAATCGTAGTGGGAACCTTCGCGCGTGGCGCGTTCGAAGAGAAACGTGTAGGTAGACGTGCGCGGAGCGACGCGCGCGATCGCGTACCGATCGCGGTACCGCGCGATGCGCGTGAACTTCTGTTTGAGGGCTACTCCGTCGACCGCCAGCGTTTCGTCGCGCACGTGAATCCCGCTGCGATAGATAAGATGCGTTTGCTCGATGTCGTGCGGGCCGGCCTGCGAAACCGTATACGTAAAGATAGTGGCGGGCGGCGATGCGGCAACGAGCAGCTTCGCGGCGTAGCGCTGTAAAACTACCTGGGAGTCGATCTGGACAGGCCGCGCCGCGCCGAACAACGCGATCCAGGCCAGTGCCGCTACGGCAAGAGAGCGTGCCGGCAATCCGACGCGATACACTAGCGCCCCAGAACGGCTTCGCGAATTGCGCGCACCGCACTCTCGGCCCCGTCTGGGTTTTTGCCGCCGCCGCGAGCCTGCGCGGGTTGCCCGCCGCCCTTGCCGTCAACGAACGGCGCCGCCAGCTTGACGAGATCGCCGGCGTGAACGCCGGCTCGCACCAAATCGTCGCTGGCACTGACGAAGATGCTGACCGCACCGTTGTCGATGCCCGCGAGTGCGATGACTCCGCTATGGAGCCGCCGGCGGATCGCCCCGCTCAGGTACTGGAGAGCCTCCGCACCGGTATCGCGAACGACCGCCCCCACAAAGGTCTTGCCGTCAGTCCGTTCCGCGCGGTCCACGTAGCTCTGCGCCTCGTCGGCGGCCAACCGCGCCTTCAACGTGCCGATTGCGTTTTGCATCTCTTTAACGTCGCGCTGAATCTTGGCGACGCGCTCGAGCAGATCGTCGGGTGCCGATGCGAGCGCCGCAGCCAGCTCCGCCACGAGATCCTGCTGCCTGCATACGTACTCTTCGGCCGCACGCGAGACGCTCGCTTCGATGCGGCGGATGCCGCTGCCGACCGAGGATTCGCTCAAGAGCAGGAACAGCCCGAGTTCGCCGGTCGAGCGCGCGTGCGTTCCGCCGCAAAACTCGACCGACGGGCCGGCGCTGACGACGCGCACACTCTCGCCGTATTTTTCACCGAACATCATGATCGCACCGGAGGCACGCGCTTGCGCTGCCGGTAGCACCTGCGTCCGCAGCGGAACGTCGTCGCGAATCATCTCGTTGACTCGGCGCACGACATCGCGCTTCTGTTCGGGCGTGAGCGCGCCGGTAGGTGAGCGGAAATCGAAACGCATGCGGTCGATACCGACCCACGACCCTGCTTGAGCCACCTCCTCGCCGAGGACGTCCTTGAGCGCGCGCTGCAGCAGATGCGCGGAGGTGTGATGGCGGCGAATCTCGCGGCGCCACTCCGGATGAACGGCGGCATGCACGGTGTCGCCGACGCGAAGCACGCCCGCGAGCAAGGCACCGTGGTGCGTGACGGCTTCGCCAACGCTCTGCGTATCGCGTACGTCAAAATCCGCCGGCGCCATTCCGCCCGCCGAGGCCGGCGCCGAAAGGGTTCCGCGGTCGCCGATCTGGCCACCCTTTTCGGCGTAGAACGGCGTGCGGTCGAGGACGATCGCTCCGTTCTCACCGGCTTCGAGCGCCTCGACCGATTGTCGCTCCTTGAGGATCGCGACGACCGTTCCATCGCATTCCAAACCGTCGTAACCAACGAATTCGCTGCGCATCGCGGGCAACTCCGCCGTCGTAACGACCGAGCGTTTCGCCGCAGCATCTTTGCGCGCGCGCTCGCGTTGCTCGTTCATCGCGTCTTCGAATCCATCGGCGTCGAGCGTAACTACGAGCTCGACGACGATCTCACGCGTGAGTTCCATCGGAAAACCATAGGTATCGTGTAGCGTAAAGACGTCGGCTCCGCTCAACCGGCGCGTCCGGTTCGCTTCGGCTTCCTCGAGCAGACGATCGAGCATGTTCGTTCCCCGCTCAAGGGTACGGTCGAAGGCCCGCTCTTCGGCCTGCAGCGCCTGCGCGATACGTGCCTGGTTTGCGCGCAGCTCCGGATAGCCGGGTTCGAGCGAGGCGACGACCGCCGGTACGAGCTGCGTGAGGAAGCCGTTTGGATACCCCAGTAGCCGGCCGTTGCGGATGGCTCTGCGAATCAGGAAGCGCAGCACGTAGCCGCGATCGGCGTTGCCCGGATAGACGCCGTCGTTGATGAGAAACGTCGCCGCCCGCGCATGATCGGCGATGATGTTTCGGCGCTCGAGACGATCTTTCGGAGAGAGCGTGGTCTGGCCGACGGGCGGCTGCGCGTCGATGATATCGGTAAAGAGATCGGTCTCGTACATCGAAGACATGCCGTTCGCGACCGCGAGCATGCGCTCTAGACCCGCTCCGGTATCGATCTGCTTGCGCGGCAATTCCGTCAACCGGCCGTCGGCGCCGCGGTTGTACTGCTGGAAGACGACGTTCCAAATCTCGACCCAGCGATTGCCTCTATTCGGTCCGTCGTCCTGCGGACCGAGCGCGTTCCCGGCGCCGCTGTCGTAGAAGATCTCCGTCGAGGGACCGCATGGGCCGGTGGGTCCCATCGTCCAGAAGTTGTCTTCGTCGAAACGTGTGACGCGCTCGGGCGGAATGCCGATCTCCTCTCGCCAGATGCGCTCGGCTTCCTCGTCGGCGACGTGCACGGTGACGGCCAGCCGTGCGGGATCGAGGCGCATCGGCCCGGTAACGAACTCCCACGCATAACCGATCGCCTCGCGCTTGTAATACCCGCCGAAACTAAAGTTCCCGAGCATCTCGAGGAACGTTCCGTGGCGGCCCGTGCGGCCCACGTTTTCGATATCGCTCTTCGCGCCGGCAACGCGAAGGCAGCGCTGAACCGTCACGACGTTGGGAGCCGGGGCGGGCTCGTCGCCGAGAAAGGCCGGCACGAACTGCTCCATGCCCGCAATGGTGAACAGCGTGGTGGACATTCGATCGGGGATCAAGCCGGCAGACGGTAAGTGCTTGTGCCCTCTCGCCGTAAAAAAATCGACGAAGGCTTGACGGAGTTCTTGGCTTCTCATCGGACCAGGCTACATTAGAAGGTTGCGGGGAAAATCCCCGTACCGATTGAGGGCGCTACTCGCCCAAGAACCGGCGAAGTTTCTCGAGCGCCTTCTGCTGCAAACGGGAAACGTGCATCTGCGAGACGTTGAGACGTTTTGCGATCTCGGTCTGCGAGACGGTCTCGAAAAAGCGCAGATACAGGATCACGCGCTCGCGCCCTGTTAACACTTCGAACGCACGTTCGATGTTCGCCCTGTCTTCGAACAACTCGAGACCCGCGTCGTTCGTGCCGACGTAATCTGCCAGGCGCTGGGATTTCCGATCGCCGTCGCCGGCCAATTCGGAATCGAGCGAGAGCAGGTTATAGGCCTGCCCCAGTTCCTGCGCTTCGAGAATCTCCTCTTCGGTGGCCTGCAGGTGTCCGGCCAGCTCGGAGACGGTCGGGCTGCGCCCGAGCTTCAAGGAGAGCCGCTCGATCGCCCGATTGACGGAGAGGTTCAACTCCTGCAGGCGTCGCGGAACTTTGACGGCCCAGCCTTTGTCGCGAAAATGCCGCTTGATCTCGCCTACGATCGTCGGCGTCGCGTACGTGGTGAATTCGACGCCGCGCGCGATATCGAAACGATCGATGGCTTTGAGCAGCCCAAGCGTACCGACTTGAATCAGGTCGTCCAATGATTCTCCGCGATTGGCAAATTTGGCCGCTAGGTATCGCACCAAGTTGAGATGCGCGACGACCAGGTCGCTGCGCAAACGCTCGAACTGTGGATCCCCAGGGCGGCCCTTGACCTGCGCGAAGCGTACGAATGCGTCGCGAGTCTTCTGGCGGTCCCAGCGCTCGTCGTCAGCGTGCCGTTGCACGGCTCAGCTCGAAACTTTTTTTGTCATCACCAGATTCGTTCCGCAATCCGGATGCACGTCGTACTCGACCGTATCCATAAGCGAACGAATCAAGAAGACCCCCAGCCCACCGACGCGCGTCTCCTCGACCCGCCGCGATTGGATGGCTTCGGGGCGCGTACCGCGCCCGTTGTCGCGGACGCGAACGGTCAGCCCCCCGGGCGCTCTCTCGCAGACGATCTCGATCTGGTCGCTCCCGGCTGCATGCTGAATGCAGTTGGTGCAGGCTTCCGCAACGGCGAGCTTCACGTCCTCGATATCCTCGATCGAAAAATCGAGCCGGCTCGCAACCGCAGCCACGGCGAGCCGCGCTACCGCCACCCATTCCGCCTTACTCGGAATCCGTAACTCCACGGTGTCCGTCGTGTCGCTCGGTTGCGGCAAGGGCATGCTCACACGAGCGCCCGCATCGCGGCCTCTTCATCGTCGTAAATCCCAAAGATCTTGACCAGCCCGGTGATGTCGAAGATCTTCCTTATTTGCGGATTCGTGCAGATCAGGCGTACGCTCCCGCCGTGCTCGCGAACGCGCTTGAGCCCGCCGATAAGGACGCCAAGACCGGTCGAATCGATGTAGCGGACCTTCTCGAGGTTGATGAGGAGATTGTAATGCCCCTTATCGATCAAGTCTCCGAGCGCGTCCTTCACCTTCGGCGACGTATAAACATCGATCTCTCCGTTGAGATCTACGACGTAGGTGCCACCTCGCTCCGCGCGCACCGTTACTTTGATATCCACGCAGTCACCTATGCGTCCGGCACGTTGTGTGACATCTCGTTGCGGATGGCATCGCTCGCCGTCCGAGCGTCTTCCACCGCCGCGTTGATGTTCGCACGGGCGCCGTCGACGACTTGCCGTCCGCGCGAATACAGATCCGACGCGCTGTTCTGCCAGGTGCTTGCGAAATCGGAGACCTTGCCGCGAAGATCTCCGGTTGCGTCCGCCGCGACGTTGCCGGCTTCTCGAGCCTTGCCGACCAGCAACTCACGCGCATCCTCTTGCGAGATCAAGTACGCCACCGTGCCTCCAACCGCCGCGCCGAGGATGAAACCCGCGAAAAAGCTGCCACCGCCGCCGCCTCGGCGTCCCTCGTTCTCGTTGCCCATGTGCTTTTCTCCCGTCAATCTACCTGTTCGGCGTGTTCGACATTACCGTTACCCGATCGCCCGCGGACTAAACGGCGCAGGCCCGCGCTGATGCCGCCGAGCGTCGCGCCGACGTTGACGATCGTGGGCGTCACTGCCTGCTGAGTGAGCTTGGCCGTCTGCGAGATCGTCGCCGAAACGTCCTCCAGCGCCTTTGCCACGCCAGCGAGACGCGCGATCGCTTCGTCCGCCGTATCCGCGATGCCGCCGACGTGGGCCAGCGTATCGCGCACCGGTTTCCCCAAATCCGAGACCTGCTCGTCGACGGCGTCCAAGGTCTTATTGACGCGAGCGAACGTCCGCGCGAGAGCGAGCATGGCTATGCCGCCGCAGACGCCGAGCACGAAGACGCCGACGCCAACCCCGACGTCGAGAACGATTGCCCAATCGAAGCCCGTAATCAACGAAAACCTCCGTTAGCGGCTTCCGGACGGGTCCTCCCGATTCCCCGTCTGGAGAGTTATTTTACTTGGGGATCACTGAAAATGCGCGCAACTCGGCCACAATCCCCGGTAGTAGCGCAATCAGCCGGTCGATCTCCTCTGCGGCGGTAGTCCGGCCGAGCGAGAAGCGCACCGTCCCGAACCGCCCGCGCGGCTCGCCCGAAAGCGCCGCAATGACGTGGCTGGGCTCGAGCGCCCCGGAGGCGCAGGCGCTGCCGCCGGAGACGGCGATCCCTTCGAGGTCGAGACGAACCAGGAGCTGCTCGCCGTCGACGTCGAGAATGCTTGCATTGCTCGTGCCCGGGAGGCGTGCAGCGCCGCCGCCGTTGATCCAAAGACCCTCCACGTTCGCAAGGATCGCTCGCTCCAAGCGGTTCCGTAATTCCGCCACCCGCACCGAGGCCGCATCGCGCTCGCCGGCCGCCAGCGAGAGCGCTGCCGCAAACCCGACGATTCCGGCCACGTTCTCGGTCCCGGCCCGGCGGCCGAACTCTTGGCCGCCGCCGTGGATCACCGGCTGGAGTGTCGTGCCCTCGCGCACGTAGAGCGCTCCGACGCCCTTCGGGCCGTAGAACTTATGAGCCGAGAGCGAGAGCATATCGACGCCCAGTGCCGCAACGTCGAGCGGAAGGTAGGCCGCCGCCTGGATCGCGTCGGTGTGGAAGAGCACGCCGCGTTCGCGCGCGATCGCGGCCAGCCGCGCGACCGGCTCGACCGTGCCGATCTCGTTGTTGGCGTACATGACGCTGGCCAGCACCGTATCGGAACGCAGCGCCGCCGCGAAGGCGGCTGGATCCACCACACCGTCCCGGTCCACAGCGAGCAGGGAGACCGCCCAGCCCTCGTCACGTAACGCGTCGAGCGCCCGCAGCACCGCCGGATGTTCGATCGCCGTCGAGAGGAGATGCCCCCCCCGCCCGCCCCGGGCACGCGCGACGCCAAGGATGGCGAGGTTATCGGCCTCGGAGCCGCTTCCCGTGAAGACGATCTCTTTGCGCTGCGCCCCAAGGAGGCCGGCTACGCGGTCGCGAGCCTCATCCAGAGCGGCCCGCGCCCGGCGGCCCTCGGCGTGCAGCGAGCTCGGGTTATAGCCGGACTGGGCGAAATACGGCAGCATCGCCTCCAGCACTTCGGGGCGCACGGGCGTCGTAGCCGCATGGTCGAGGTAGATTCGTTCGTCCGTCACGTTGCGTTCCGTTTTCTCATGCCCGGTCGTCCGAGCGGCGGCGCGCGATCCACTGCACGAGCCGCGCTTCTTCGCCTTGCTCCCCGGGCGCGAAGTAGGCCCGGTCTCGAAGATTTTCCGGCAGATAAGCTTGCAGGCGTTCGTGAGGCGGCAGATCCCCGGTATGTTCGCGGTAGCGTTGGTCGCCATGCGCGTAATCATATCCGCGGCCGTAGCCTAGGCCCTTCATCAGGCGCGTCGGCGCGTTGCGCAGATGGAGTGGAACGGGTTCGTTGCGCGTCTCCAACACGTCCTCCATCGCCTCGAAGTACGCGCGGCCGACGCTGTTGCTCTTGGGCGCGGTAGCGAGATAGAGCGTGCAGTGCGCGAGCGGGTAGAAGCCCTCGGGAAGGCCTACGAAGTGGACGGCCTGCTGCGCGGCAACGGCGATCTGCAGCGCGCGCGAATCGGCCAGCCCCACGTCCTCCGAGGCCAGAATAACCAGCCGGCGCACGATGAACAGCGGATCTTCGCCCGCGTCGATCATGCGCGCGAGGTAGTAGACGGCGGCATCGGGGTCGCTGCCTCGAATACTCTTGATAAAAGCGCTGGTGACGTCGTAGTGGCCGTCGCCGCTCTTGTCGTAGGTGATTGCGCGCCGCTGCATGGCGTCGGCGATCAGCGCCGCGTCGAGCGTTCGGGTGCCGTCGATGCCGGGCTGCGCCGCGTTCGCGGCGAACTCGAGCGTTCCCAGCGCAACGCGCGCGTCGCCGTTGCTTAGCCTGACGAGCGCGGTTCGCGCGCCCTCCTCCAGCCGTACGTCCAGCGTACCCAGACCGCGTTCGCGATCGCGTAGCGCGCGGTCGACGATCGCGTCGACGTCCTCGTCGCGCAGCGCCTGTAGAACGAAGACGCGCGCTCGGGAGAGGAGCGCCGAATTCACCTCAAAGGACGGATTTTCCGTGGTGGCCCCGATCAACGTAAGCGTTCCGTCCTCGACATAGGGCAGCACCGCATCTTGCTGCGCTTTGTTGAAGCGGTGGATCTCGTCGATGAAGAGCACCGTGCGTTTGCCTAACGATCGGCGGTGCTGCGCCTGCGCGACGGCTTTGCGCAGATCGGCGACGCCCGCGCTCACGGCGGAGAGCTGTTCGAAGTGCGCGCCCGTCATGCGCGCCACGATCTCGGCGAGCGTGGTCTTACCCGTTCCGGGTGGTCCCCATAAAATCAACGAAGGGACGCGGTCGCTTTCGATCGCGCGGCGAAGCGCGCGCCCCTCGCCCAAAATCTCCGTCTGCCCGACGAACTCGTCGAGCGCGCGGGGGCGCATGCGCGCCGCCAGCGGCGCGTCGTTCCCAGCCGAGCGGCCGAACAGCGACATACCGCCGTTCATCGGCCGTGCTTTATCTTCGGCACCTTGATTACGATGGGTCTCGGCGTCGCGAACGACGGCTCGAAGGCGCCCGGAAAGACGAGTAGCGCGTTGCCGGCGGCTTCGCCGCGGCCGGAGAGAGTGTCGTAGGTTACGGTCTTGGCGTGCAGGGTCTGGCGATCGCGCACTACGCGCACGTCGCCTATCATCTGCAGTTCGTGCGTCTCGTCGTTCAGGCGTGCCCGTCCCGCGCGGGCGGATGTCGTGCCTTGCCGGTATCGCACGTTACCGGTCGCGACGTAGATATGCGTTACATCGTCGGCTTGCAGTTCGTCGCACCTCAACGTCGCCGGTTTGCGACGCGCATTCCGCGCGCTACGCAGACCGCTGAAATTTCCCGTGGTATCGTGTATCACGACGTTGCCGTAGAGCGTCGCGACTTTCTTTTTGTAGTTACCCTCCGCTCGATCGGCATCGATGGTGGAGCCATCCCCACGGACGAGCACCAGGCGTCCGGGAACGGTGAAGTCGCCGGTCTGCAGGTTTGCATCGACCTCGTCGCTTTGCAGCGCCCATTGCCCGGCGGGCGCCGTCGCGGCCGGCTGTGCCGCCTCTCCAGAGACGGACGCTGCCGCTACCAGCGCGAGCGCAGCGATTAGCAGGTTGCGGAAAAACCCGCGGTCTCCGGATCGGGCCCGAATGCTTCGTCGAAACGAGGAGCGATGAGGAAGCAACGCCGTAGCGTTGTGACCGAAGAGCGACGAAGTTTTCGGCGGAACAGGCGGGTTCGAGACGGCGGCGGGGGTTTTTCCGCAACCTGCTAGGCCGGCTGTCGCGCGCGAGGTCATTATTGTTGTACCACGTGGACGTGGCCGCGCAGGTGAAGCTCGTGGGTCGCCATATCCATGATCGCCGTATCGGCTTCCATCGAATTCGCACCTTGCACGAAGTGCACGTTCCCGGTTGCGGTGTAGATTCGCGAGACACCGTCCACGGTGAGTTTGTCGCAGGTCAGCGTTGCCGGCTCTGCCTTTCCCGGTTTGCTCGTGCCGGCGATCGCCGAGAAAGTTCCACGGTCGTCGTGCATGACGACGTGGCCGTAGAGATTGGCGGTCTTGCGCTTTTCGTTTCCGTCGGCGCGATCCGCGTTGATACTGCTGCCCGGGCGAGTAAGACGCACGTGGCCGGGTGCGCTGAAGTTGCCGCTCGTCCAATAATAGTCGAACTGTGACGTCGACATCTGCCAGTCGCCGAACGTCAACTTTGCCTGCGAGCCGGCTGCAAGCACGGCCTGCGTGCCGAGCGCAAAGGCCATCGACAAGACCGCAATTTTCTTCATCGTCACCACATTCTACACGTTAGATCGAAACTTCGCCGGGTGAGTAACGACCGGACCGATCCGTTCGACGATGCGGTCAAGCGAGAGCACCCCCTCGCGTAGCAGCACCGTTTGCGGGCCGGAGACGTCGATGATAGTCGATTCGGCCTGCCAGCGCGTAGGCCCGTTTTCAACCAGCAGGTCGGCCGGCGGCAAGGTTTGCCAATCGCCCGCCCCGAGGTAGGCGCTCTCCCCACTAGGGTTCGCGCTGGTCGCAGCCAGCGGGCCGCAGCGTTCCAAGATCGCCCGGCAGACCGGATCGTCGGGTACCCGAAAGCCAAGCGTCGCGAGACCCGCCGTGACGTCTTCGGCGATGAACGCCGGACGGCGGATGATGATCGTAACCGGCCCGGGCATCAGGCGGCGCGCGGCATGCACGGCGCGCGCGTTGTCGCGTGCGTACTCGACGAACTCGGCCACCGTCGCGACGTGCAGCGAAAGTGGCTTGTTCCGCGGTCGCCGCTTGGCGCCGTAGATGCGCGCGAGCGCGCCTGCGTCGTACGGGTCGCACCCGATGCCGTAGACGGTATCGGTCGGAAAGATTGCGACGCCGCCCGCAAAGATCGTGGCAGCCACCGCTTCCACGACGTGCACCAGGCGCTCCGCGCGCGCGTCGATCACGCGCGCGACGTTCACGCCGGCACCCGGCATAACGGCGAGGCGTCGAGCCGCTGGAAACAACTGTCGTCGCGGTACGCATCGGCCAACGCTTTGCTTGCCGGCCTTCCACCGGCCGCCGCGCACGCTGCGGCCCAGCGATCGCGATGCCTTGCGAAACGCGCCTGCGGATAGGTGCCCGCACCGCCCTTGGTCGCGTAATAGGTCCAGTCGCTGGACTGTGCTAGCATGAGCTCGCGTGCGGCTTGCTCGAACTCGGGCCCGGATGAGTTCGCCCGGCGCGCGACTTCAATAGATCGTATCTCCATCTGGTGGAGTTCTTCCCACATCCACGCCGTTGCATCGTTGCGCCAGGTGCGATCGTCGCCGCCCTCGCCCCAGGACGATGCGGCCAACGCGTACTCCTTGGTGGGTGGGTGCCGCTCGAGATACGCCGAGGGCGAACAGAACGTCGCGGCGCCGCCATCGCGAACCGCGTAGAGCAGCGCCTCGAGCCAAAGCAACCCCTCGCTCCACCAATGCCCGAAAAACTCCGCGTCGAAGGCCAGGCTCATATACGGCGCGCCGGCGCTCGCGGCCGACGTTCGTTCGAGCACGATTGCGGCGAAGGCGGCCGCGTGATCCGCAGCCCGCTCCCGCGCGCGCTGCGGATCGTAGAGGTCTTTCTCGGAGAGCTCCGCATCGCGTCCGGTGATCCGCCAATACCGCGCCCCGGATCGCTCGTGGCGTTTGTGAAATTCGCGATAGGCGGGATCGGCCGGATATCCATCTTCGGCATCCATCACGAAACGCAGCGCGCCGGGATCGCTCGCGAAATATGCTAACGGCGACGCCGGCAGGCGCAACGGTACGAGCGGCGACGCGCCGGACGGCGCCGCCGCTCGGGCGTCCGCGTAAAAATAGCGGATGCCCAGCGCTTCGAGCTGCGCCTGCAATCGTGGGTGGTAACCGCATTCGGGAAGCCAAATACCGGTCGGATCGACGCCGAACGCGCCACGCGTCGTCTCGATGCCGGTACGCAGTTGCAGCGCGATGCTTCGATCGTCGAACAGCAGCGGAAGATAAGCGTGCGTAGCCGCTCCGGTGAGGATCTCCACGTCGCCGGCTCGTACGTATTCGCGCAACGCGCCGACGAGATCGCGTTCGTAGATATGGATCCACCGGTCCCGCTGGGCCAGCACCGAGTCGCGGGAATCCCGCGCGAGCTCGCGTTGCCGAGGGCCGCTCGACCTCACGGCGTCGGCTTCCAGCAGCGCCGCGCGCGCCGCTAGATATTCGTCGAACTTCGCCGTCAGGTATGGGTCGCGCAACATCTCGAGGAGCACCGGGGTCACGCCGACGGTCAGCGCGCCTCGAATGCCCTCGGCTCGCAGCCGCGCGAGTGCATCCAACAGCGGCAGGTAGACGTCGCCCATCGCCTGATAGAACCACTCTTCGCCGAACGGCCACTCGCCCGCGCGCTTCACCCATGGCATATGCGCGTGCAACACGACGTTGAAGTAACGCCGCGCGCCGCTCAGATGCGTACGCGCATACCGGTCCCGAGTGCAACGCACGAGAGCGGGTCTTCGGCTACGATCACCGGAATTCCGCAGACCTCGGCCAGCAGCTTATCCATGCCGCGCAAGAGCGCGCCGCCGCCGGTCAGGATCACGCCGCGGTCGATGATATCGGCCGCCAGCTCCGGCGGCGTCTTCTCCAGCACCGACTTGACCGCTTCGACGATGGCGCCGACCGGCTCGGAGAGGGCTTCGCGAATCTCTTCGCTCGTGATCTTTACGGTCTTCGGCAAGCCGTTGATTAGATCGCGCCCACGAATCTCCATCAACAGCTCGGACTCGAGCCGGTACGCGCTGCCGATCTTGATTTTCACGTCTTCGGCTGTACGCTCGCCGATCATGAGGTTGTAGACACGCCGGATATACCGGACGATCGCGTCGTCTGACTTGTT
>JAJXWN010000145.1 GCA_021781595.1 bacterium
GTTCTACAACGTGCCGGGCAACAGCAATTGTTCGAGCGGGAAGCCGGTCTGTACCGGCGAGACGTCGATCCTCCCAACCGACGGCTTGACGTGGTCGCCGCTCAACTCGCCGGCGGCGAGCAATCCGGTCTACTTCACCAATGCCGGCACAAACACGTACGCGGGTACCTCAACGTTTCTCCATCTCGGCATCACGAACGTCGGAACCGCGTACGTCGGCGGGGCGCAAGCCGGCGAAGAAGATCACGGCTATTATCCGCGGATGGGACAGTCGCTTTACGCGGTCGACGAGCCGTTTGCGGCACCCAATACCTATGCGGACGTCTATTCCCTCATCGCGACCAACGATTCGACGGCGACCACCGGCAACATCACGCAGCTCGCGATCACCTATCCGCCTCTCTACTCGACCGGAAGCCTGCAGACCATCCCCTCGATCGACGGGTCGAGCCCTACCGCGTGGCGGCCGATGACCTGCCCCAGCGGCTTCTCGACGACGAGTGCGTTTTGCATTCAAACCAACGGCAGCAACACCGGTATCGCGCCGGGAACGAGCCAAACGATCTACGTCGATCTGCAGAACCTGCCGCCGTCCTCGTTCTCGTATACCGACTTTTCGATTCAAGCACTCAAGCCCGTCGCCTATACGCTGACGCCGGACCCGGCCTACCAGCAGACCGTGCTCGTCGGATCGAGCAACCCGGAGATCGTGGACGCGACCGCCGTCGGCGCGTATTCGCTCGACGCGAACCTTATCTCGCCAAGTTTCACGCCGACGTCGGTCGGCACCAACACCGATAACCCGGTCACCGTATCGGTGCAGAACACGTCGACCTCCGCCGACCCGTTCCCGGATTACCTGGATGCGATCGTCGTGCAGATCCCCAACGGCGTTGCGAATCCGTCGAATTTCACCGGTCTGACGACGGGCTGGTCGTACGTTGGGAGCTCCCCCGGCAGCGGTTCGACGACCGATTACTGGTTCGGGTTATGCGCCGCTCAGTTCAACCCCGCCGACGGTCCGGCGGCCAATCCGCCGCCCGTCAACCCCGCGCTCCCTTCGTGCGGCTCGGCCGTCGAGCAGAGTTCGCTGGCTCCGGGCGCGACCTTCCAGTTTACCGGGAACATGAACGTCGGATCGGCGGCCGGCACGATCGCCGCCGCAATGTACGCGCACGGTGCCAACGGCAACGGTTGGTCGAAAGCTCATACGTTCAGCCTGAATGTGACGCCGGTCGCGGCGACGGCCGGGTTTGTCAACGCTGGGACGTACGGCTCACCACCGGCCGTCCCGCAAGGAACGGAGCCGCAGATCGGCGCCGACAGCAATACGACGTACGGCAACTCGTTCGTCTACCAGATCGACAACACGAGTTCGAGTGGCAACAACGTCAACTCCGCAACGATTACCATCCCCGGTACCGACCTGAGCGGCGTCAACGGTTACGACGGCACGACGAACTGGGCGATCACGGCGGCGCCGACGCTCTCGGGGACCGGCTGGACGCATTGCGCGGTGACGGCTTACGCGAGTGCGACCAGCGGCGGCGGCAACGGCCAGATCGTCATTGGGAACGACGGGTCCGGCACCTGCACGCTGACGCCGAATGGGAAGTTGGACGTCAATTTCCCGATGAAGGCGCCCTACAAGATCAACGATACCTTCGAGTTTCCAACGGTGGTCAACGGCAGCGTCAACGCGAGCGAAAACTGGCAGAAAGATACCTACATGCAGGTCGTACTGACGGCGCAGCTCGTAATCTCGGTATGGCCGACGCCGGGGCCGGGCGGGTCGAATCCCGTTCCGAGCTGCTCGCTCGCGTGCAGCTACGTTCAGGCAACCAACCAACTAGACTTCGGATCGATCGCGAACGCGCAGGCGAATACGGGGACCGACGTCGCGCTAGTCAGCGTTTACACCGACGCTGCCAATCCGGTCGGCTGGAACTTGTACGTCTCCACCAACAACAATCCGGCTAACACGGGCACGCCCACCAACGAGCTGCTTACCGCGGTCGATCAGAGCACGTCGTCGGCGGGAACGGGACTGACGTTCGACCAGACGACGCTGGCGACGATTTCCACGACGTCTCCCGGGCTGACGCTCGTGGGCACGCCGGCCGGCGGTTTAAGCCCGCGCCGGATACCGTACGACATCGTCAATACCTATCAGGTGAACATTCAAGGGGGCACGACAACCGGCCAGACCTCCGTCATCACGTACACCTTCATCTCGAACTGACACGATGGAAGATCCGTTGACCGTCGCCCTAGAGGCCGCGCGCGAGGCCGGAGATCTCTTGCTGCGCTACCTCCACGAGCCGCTGCACGTAACCGAAAAGATGCGTCGAGCGGATATCGTGACGGATGCGGATCGCGCCAGCGAGCGTTGCATCGTCGCACGCCTGCGCGGCGCTTTCCCGAATGCGACGATTTTGGGCGAGGAGGGCGGGCTGTATGGCGGAACGTCGTCCGAGCGCTGGATCGTCGATCCGCTCGACGGAACGACGAACTACGCGCACGGGTATCCGCTCTTTTGCGTCTCGATAGCCTACGAACGCGATGGCGAGCTCATCGCGGGCGTCGTCTACGCGCCGCTGATGCGCGAATGTTTTGCGGCGGAACGCGGTGCGGGCGCGCGCCTCGACGGAGCGCCCATCGCGGTCTCCGCCATCGCCCGTATCGGCGACGCGCTAACCTGCACGGGTTTCATGCCGGCGGACTTCGACCGCAACGGCCCGTACTTCCGTGCGGTTTCAGCGCGCGCGCAGGCCGTCCGGCGCGATGGTTCCGCCGCGCTCGATCTGGCCTACGTGGCCCTCGGACGCTACGACGGTTTCTGGGAGTTCGACCTTCAGCCATGGGACGTTGCCGCCGGCACGCTGTTGATCCGCGAGGCGGGCGGCACGGTCACGCAGGTCGACGGTTCGGCGGCGCGCGTCGACGCGGGGTCGATTCTCGCGAGCAACGGAGCGATTCACGAGCAGCTGCGCGAGGTGCTGCTCATGCGCCCGCTCGTTTACGACCCGAAGACGCCGACAGGCTGAGGCAACGCCGGCCGCGGCTGGTCGCCGCGGAGCGGATGCATCGTCAGTGGCTGGCATTGCGGGCAGGCCGGCGGATACGAGATGTTGCTCGTAATCGGTACTCGCCCACGGTCCGGAGCCACCACGCGAATCTCCAGCAGTCCGATGCTCATGAAAGCGCCTTCGGTCAGCACGCGAAGATAGACGCGCGCCGACGGTACGCTCCACGGGGTGTCCATGATATTCGAATCCGGCGTTCCAAGAGGGCCGAGAACAAGCGCGCTACGAAGAGCGTCGAAGTTCCCGGCATCGGCGACGATCTCGCTTTGCGCGGATTGCAGGTTCTCAATCGCCCTGCCGGTCGCTCCCATTTGGCCAATTGCGCCGTCGAAGGACGGCACGCCGGGAATGGAGTCCGAGATCGTGTTCCAGCGATCGCGTACCATCGACAGGAAGTTCTGCGCGATGAGGCCCGATTGACCGGGGAGCAAGCGATTGTAGAGCGCCTGCTGCGCTGTCCCCAACTGCGGATAGCTCATGCCGGCCTGCATAGCCCATGAAAGCGACTGCATGTCGTAGGACGGCGGGAGCACCGTCGCTGCGTTCGCGTACATTTGCGTCAGGATGCCGGCGCGAGATCCGCGTAGCGGCCCGAGGAGATAGATGAACGGCGAATTGGCATGGCGATGGATGTCGGTGCAAAACAGGCGCACGGGAATCGCGTAATCCCCGGGCGGCAACAGAACTGCTCCGGTCTTCGAGTTGTGCAATTGCCTGGCGAGGGCGGCCTCCAGCGCCGATTGCACGCGGGGGCTCTTGGTTGGATGAAAGGCGGTGCCTGGCAGCACCGGCACGGTCGGGTAGATTGCCTTCCAGTCGAGGATCACCGGCCGATTCTGCTGGACGTACGGAGCGAGCTGCTTGGCCGCGGCCTGCACGGCCAGATTGCCCGCTCCCGGAATCGAGGGGAACGAAAACTGCGCGCGTACCGGCGAGGGCATGAACAGCGCTGCGACGGCAAGGCACGCGATAGGCAAGGATGCCGAAAGCTTCATCATAACACGCTCCTTGCCCTAGCCCTTACACGGCTAGCGGGTTTGACCCTCCCTCGCTTAGACCGCGAGCGCGCCGCGCGTCCACGAATCGCCGTGGAGCTTCCACTGCGTCAGGGCTGCTCGTGCCAGCCACGCGGTGATCCACGCGATGGGCACGGCATAGAGCTCGACGTGCAAACGATTGATGCATATCCAAGCGATGGGAAGCACGAGCGCGCCGCACAGCAATCCTATGAACATCGAGAACCGCGTGTCGCCGGAGGCACGCATCGGAGCGAGCGAGACCATCGCCCAGCCTTTGATCGGCAGCGCCGTCATATGCAGGGCAAGTGGTAGCGCGGCCAGGGTTGCGACCTCTGCGTTTAGGGTGAAGACGTAAGCCAGCGGCCACGCAAGGACAGCGATGACGAGCCCCATCAGCCCGGCAATCCAAAACGAAAGCCGTCGAGCTCTATAGAAGAAGTGGCGCGCGCCTTCGATATCGCGCGCACCCAAGCGTTGTCCTATCACGGTTTGTGTGGCGGCCTGCAGAGGGCTCGGTACGACGAAGGTGAGATCCGAGACGATGTTGAGCGCGCGCAACGCCGAAATGACCGTCGGGCCGAACTGCGCCAGCATCGCGATCATCAGGGTATCGGGCAGGACTACGGCGATCAAGAATATCGCTTCCGGCAGTCCTAGGCGGGCGATCTCCAATGCGAGCTTCCATTCGATATTCCGCGCACGTTCGAAGATGCGGTAGATCGGCCGGCGCGCCGCATAGATCAGGGCGTACGCGGCCGCGATCGCTTCGGACGTGAGGGACGAGATGCCCGCTCCGACGATGCCGAGCGGGTGATGCGTTCCCCACCCTAGCGCCAGCACGAGCAGCAGCGGGATGTGCACGAGATTGATGAGCGCCAACACGTAGACGCCGATCTTGCGGTTACCTGCGGCGCCCAGCCCCGCGATCAGCGTCCCCGAGACGACGATTGGGATAAGCGAAAAGCAGCGGACCGTCAGGTACTCGGCACTAGCCTTGACGCTGGCCAGCGGACCGACCATGGCGTGTACGATCGGTAGCGAGAGCGGAATGCTGAGCAACGCGCACGCGATCGCGCAGAGCATCGGAACGATCGCGCCGGCGCGCACGCTGCGCGCGAAACCGTCCACGTCGCGCGCGCCGATTCGCTGAGCCGCCACGATGGAGAGACCGCTCGAGAATCCGCTGATGCCATAGATTGCCGCGACGAAGACGGCGGCCGCAGCCGTGACTCCGGCGAGGGCCACCGTGCCCATGCTCCCGATCGCGATCGTATCGACGATGCCCAGCAGTTGATCGCCGAGCATCGTAACGGCAAGGGGAAGCGAAAGGCGCCGGAATGCGGCGCCTGCGTCTGTGTGGTCGACGATCATCTCGGTCATCTCGTACCGCCAAAAGGTATCGCAAGCCTTACGGGTCCGCCGCGGCTTCTCCTCGAAATCTTCCGTTCAGGGTGACGGAGGAGAGAGGGACGTGCGGAGGATCTTTATTGCGATCGCGTTGCTCGCCGTGTACGGGCTGGGAGGCTGCTCTTCACGGCAGTCGCAGTCGGGAGTGCGTAACGCGGGGCAGGCGTCGCCGACCGCTGCGCCGCTGGCCGATCCGATCGGGTTCCCCCTCTATGCCGGCGCGACGGTGCTGGCCGTTCCAGCCAGCACGCGCGTGATCGTCAAGGGTACCGTACCGGGGGATCCGCCGCTCGCGCTTCCCGCCGGAGTCTAC
>JAJXWN010000146.1 GCA_021781595.1 bacterium
ACGGAGGCGTTCATCGCGCGGCGCGCGCCATAAAAGAGGCCTACCCACAGGTTTTAGTCGCCGCCGATCTCTGCAACTGCGAGTACACCGACCACGGGCACTGCGGCATCGTCACGCCGGAAGGCGACGTCGACAACGACGCGACCGTCGAACTGCTCGTGAAGACGGCGCTCAGCTACGCGCGCAACGGCGTCGACGTCATCGCCCCGTCGGATATGATGGACGGGCGGGTGCGTGCGATCCGCGAGGCGCTCGATGCCGAGGGTTTCACCGGCACCGCGATCATGGCCTACAGCGCAAAGTATGCCTCCGCGTTCTACGGACCGTTTCGCGAAGCCGCCGGCTCGGCGCCGCAGTCCGGGGACCGCCGCACCTACCAGATGGATCCACCGAACGCGCGCGAGGCGCTCCGCGAGATCGCGCTCGACATCGACGAAGGCGCGGACATCGTCATGGTCAAGCCGGGGTTGCCCTATCTCGACATCGTGCGCGCTGCGCGCGATAGTTTCGACGTGCCGATCGCGGTATACAACGTGAGCGGAGAGTACTCGATGGTGAAGGCCGCCGCGGCAAACGGCTGGATCGACGAGGAGCGCGCCGTCGACGAGATGCTGACGAGCTTCGTTCGTGCCGGCGCGGACATCATCATCACCTACTTTGCGAAGGAGTACGCCGCGCGCCGTGGTGCCTGACGATCTCGCCGTCGTCATCCTCGCCGGCGGCAACGCTGCGCGCTTTCCGGGGAAACTCGAAAGCGACGCGGGCGGCACGCCGTTGTTGTTGCGCGTCTATCGCAACGTCGCGCCGATCGCACCGGTATATGTCTCGGCGCGAGCGGGTTTTTCGCCGGCGATCGACGCGCAGCTCGCATGTCCCATCGTCATCGACCGCCTCCCCGGGCGCGGGCCGCTGGGAGGGTTAGCCAGTACGTTTGGGGAGATCTCCGCGCGCCGCGTCTTCGCGGTGGCGGGCGATGCGCCGTTCGTCGATGCCGGCGTCTACGAAGAGCTCGCGCGGTACTGGGACGATAGCTGCGAGGCGGTCGTCCCGGTAAGGGAACGCGAGGGCCGCCTGCACCTCGAACCGCTGTGCGCGATCTACGGCCGCATCGCGTTCTTGCGCGAGGCTTACGCCGTCCTAACGCACGGTTCCGCGGCCGTCGCCGAAGTCGTCGACCGGCTGCGTGCAAGACGCGTGCGCCTCGCGTCGCAGCACGCGTTCACGAACGTCAACACGCCTGCCGATGCGGCGGTATTCGCGTGAATATAGAGCGGTCCATCTCCGCGTTCGCACGCGCGCGCCGCGTCATCTCGGGCGGCGTCAACTCGCCGGTGCGCGCCTTCCGGGCGGTCGGTGGATCGCCGATCTTCATGAAGGGCGGCGCGGGCCCGATCCTGTACGACCTCGACGGGCACGAATACATCGATTACGTGCTCTCATGGGGACCGCTCATCCTCGGGCACGCGCACCCCGAGGTCGTCAGGGCGATCGTACGAGCGGCGCAGCGCGGAAGCTCCTTCGGCACGCCGACGCAGGCCGAGACGGAACTGGCGGAGCTCGTCTGCTCGATGGTGCCGTCGATCGAGCGCGTGCGCTTCACCTCGAGCGGGACCGAGGCTACGATGAGCGCGATTCGGCTCGCGCGCGGTTACACCAAGCGCGAAAAGATCGTGAAATTCGCGGGAGGCTATCACGGCCACGGTGACTCGTTCCTGATCGCGGCGGGCTCCGGCGCGCTGACCAACGGCGAACCAAACTCGCCCGGCGTGACGCACGGCACCGCGCGCGATACGCTGGTCTTGCCGTACAACGACCCGGCGGCGGTGGGCGCAGCCTTCGAAGCTCACCCGGAGGAGATCGCCGCCGTCATCGTCGAGCCGTACGCCGGAAACATGGGCCTGGTGCTCCCCAGGGACGGGTACCTGCAAGCGCTGCGCGAGCTCTGTTCGCGGTATGGCGCGCTGCTGATCTTCGACGAGGTCATAACGGGTTTTCGCGTGGCCCGAGGGGGCGCCCAAGAGCGAGAGGGCGTACTGCCGGATCTCACCACGCTCGGGAAGGTGCTGGGCGGCGGGCTTCCCGTTGGGGCCTTCGGCGGGAGCGCCGAGGTGATGCTGCACCTCTCGCCCGACGGCCCGGTCTACCAGGCCGGCACCCTTTCGGGCAATCCCCTCGCCATGGCCGCGGGGCTCGCGACCCTGCGCACGATTGCGAACGACGCCACGATGTACGACCGTCTGGAAGTCCTCACGAAGCTCCTATGCGACGGCCTGCACGAGATCTTCTCGAAGCATGGAATCCCGCACTGTACCAACAGGGTAGGCTCCATGATGTGCACGTTCTTTACCGCCGGCCCCGTCTCGGATTTGGAGAGCGCGATGAAGTCGGATACGGCCTTCTACGCGAAGTACTTCCACGCCATGATCGACAGCGGCATCTACCTTGCCCCGGCCCAGTTCGAAACCGGGTTCCTCTCGGCCGCACACAGCACGCACGACATCGAGCTCACGCTCGACGCGGCCGACCGGTCGCTCGAACGGTTAGCGGCCGACCGATGATCGGCCTGAGCGCCGCTCCGGCTCCGGTGGTGCCGCGTATCGGCTTTAACGAGGTTTCGATCCCTCGGCTCTTCGCCTATCACCGCGCCTTGGCTCGCGCGGCGGCTGCCGGAACGACCGTCATCACCTCGCACGGCCTCGCGGCGCTGCTGGGCCATACGATTGCGAGCACGCAGATTCGCAAAGACCTCTCCGCACTCGGCCCGCTCGGCCTGCGCGGGCGCGGGTACGCGATAGATCCGCTAGTCGAACAACTCGCGCTGGTCTTGGGTTTGGAGCGCGACTGGCGGATCGTGATCGTCGGATTCGGTTATCTCGGCCACGCCGTCGCCACGTTCATCACCGCCCGCGAGGAGCGCTTCAAAGTGGTCGCCGTCTACGACCGCTCCGCCTCGGTCGTCGGCCAAATCTGGCAAGGCCTCACCGTGCGCGATGTCGCCGACCTGGAGACGACCCTTCCGGATAGCGCCTGCAACATCGGCGTAATCGCCGTGCCGGCCGAAGCCGCGCCCGTTACGGCCCAGCGCCTCGCGAAGCTCGGGCTGCGGGCGCTCTTGAATTTTGCACCGATCTCGCTCGACGTCTGCGCGCCGGTCCTCGTGCGCAATATCGATCTTGCCGGCGAACTCTCGATCCTGACGCATCGTCTCGGCCTGGAAAGACGGGGCTAGCACCGCACTCATGCCGCTGGTTTGCCTCGGGTTATCGCACCACACCGCGCCGGTCGACGTCCGCGAGCACCACGTCTTTCCGGCATCGCGCATGGCCGAAGCACTGGTCGCGTTGCGCGACTACGAGGCCGTACTGGAAGCCGTGATGCTGCAAACCTGCGGCCGCCTCGAGATCTACGCCGAACTCGAAGACTACGAAGCGGGCGTCGCACAGCTGAAGTCCTTCCTGCTGAACTTCCGTCACGGTACGGTCGGCTACGACCTCGAATCGTACCTCTATACGCTCCTCGGCCGGCAGGCGATCGAGCACCTCTTTCGCGTGAGCACCGGGCTCGACTCGATGCTCATCGGCGAGGCGGAGATTCTCGGACAGGTCAAGGACGCGTACGTCCAGGCTCAGCGCGCGCACTCGATCGGAAAATCGCTGCACCGCCTCTTCCGCGAAGCGCTCAACGCGGGAAAAACCGCGCGCTCGCAGACGCACATCGGAGACGCGTCGACGTCGATCGCCACCGCTGCAATCGAAGCTGCGAAAGATCGCCTGGGAACGCTCGACGAGCGGTCGGTCGTCGTAATCGGCGCGGGCAAGATGGGGCGCACCGCCGCCAAGCGCCTGCGGGCAGAAGGCGCTCGCAATCTCGTCGTCACCACCCGCACGATGCAGCACGCGCAAGCGGTGGTCGCGGAGATCGGCTTCGGCCACGCTATCGAGATGCCCGGGCTGACCGACGCGCTCGCCGCAGCGGACGTAGTCATCACCTCTACCGGCGCCTCCCACTTCGTGCTGACGCACGAAAACGTCGGGCGCGCGATGGCCGAACGTCCGGCGCGCCCGCTTTGCATCATCGATATCGCGGTACCCCGCGACGTGCAACCCGAGGTTGCGGGTCTACCGAACGTCCACCTCGTCGATATCGACGGATTGAAATCGGTCGTCGACGAAAAGCTCGGGATTCGCCGCGAGGCGATACCGCAAGTCGAAGAGATCATAACCGAGTACATCGATCGCTTTCAGAGCTGGTATCAATCGCGCCTGGCGATCCCGGTCATCGCATCGCTCACGCAGAAAGCCGAGGCTTTGCGCGAAGCAGAGATCGAGCGCCTCTTCGCACGCTGCCCCGATCTCGGCGACCGTGAGAAGATGCTCATCGCCGGCATGTCGATGACGATCATCTCCAAGCTGCTTCACACGGTCGTCACGAAAGTGCGCGATAAAGCTGCCGCTAACCACACCGAAGCGCTGGCCCACGCGCGCGTTCTCGACGAGCTCTTCGAGCTGAACATCGCCGACGAGCTCGCCACGCTCTTCCCGCTCGCGAGCGGGTTCGATGCCGACGAATAACGGTGAAGGAAAGGTCTACCTCGTAGGAGCGGGCCCGGGCGATCCGGGTCTGTTGACGTTGCGAGCTGCGCACGCGCTGCGAACCGCCGACGTACTGCTCTACGATGCGCTCGCATCGGATCCGGCCGTAGCGCTCGCGGCGCCGGCCTGCGAGCGTATCTTCGTCGGCAAGCGCGGCGGCAACCACGCGATGCCGCAAGCCGAGATCGAGGCGCTGATGGTCCGCAAGGCACGCGAAGGCAACCGCGTCGTGCGGTTGAAAGGTGGCGATCCGTTCGTCTTCGGACGCGGGGGCGAGGAGGCGCTGGCGCTGCACGCCGCCGGCGTGCCGTTCGAGATCGTTCCGGGCATCTCGTCTGCGATTGCCGCTCCGGCTTACGCCGGCATCCCGGTAACGCATCGCGACTACAACACGGCGTTCACGGTCGTCACCGGGCACGAAGACCCTTCCAAACCAGAATCGACCCTCGACTGGAGCGGGCTTGCCGACCCACACCAAACGCTCGTATTTCTAATGGCGATGGGGAACCTCGCCCGGATCGTCGCGCGACTGCGCGAGCGCGGTCTGCCGGGTGAACGCCCGGCGGCCGTCATTGCGGACGGCACGCGGCCCTCGCAACAGACGGTCGTGGCAACGCTCGATACCATCGCCGGCGTGGTGGAGCGCGCGGGCATCGGAGCGCCGGCGATCGTGGTGATCGGCGACGTCGTGCGCATGCGCGAGCAGCTTCGCTGGTTCGACACGTCGCCGCTCTTCGGCAAGCGCGTGCTGGTTACGCGCCCCGCGCATCAAAGCGAGGAGTTCGCCGCAGCGCTTTGGGCGCTGGGCGCGCAGCCGGTGCTCGCACCCACTATCGAGATCGGTCCGCCGGACGAACATCCGGATGCGGCCGCGTATGCGCTCGACCATCTCGGGGAGTACGACTGGCTCGTCTTCACCTCGCGCAACGGCGTCGATGCGCTCTTCTCCGCCCTGAGGGAACGCGGCCGCGATACCCGCGCGCTCGGCTCGCTGCGGGTCGCCGCCATCGGGCCGATGACCGCGGCGGCGCTGCAGCGCTACGGAGTGACCGCGGACCTCGTCCCCGCACGCTACGTTGCCGAAGAAGTGGCCGCGGCACTGCTGACGGTCACGAAGGAACGCGAGCGCATCCTCCTCTTTCGCGCGCAAGTCGCGCGCGAAGAACTCCCGCTCCTGCTCGCCAAGCGCGCGCGCACGGTGGACGTCGTCCACGCCTACAAGACGTC
>JAJXWN010000147.1 GCA_021781595.1 bacterium
TGCGGGAAAACCCCCGCCGCCGCCTCGAACCCGCCTGTTCCGCCGAAAACTTCGTCGCTCTTCGGTCACAACGCTACGGCGTTGCTTCCTCATCGCTCCTCGTTTCGACGAAACATTCGGGCCCGATCCGGAGACCGCGGGTTTTTCCGCAACCTGCTAGCCGGCGCCGAAGAGATACTGCACCGGCGTCACACGACCGCCGAAGAACGCGGTAACGCCGATGCCGTAGGCGTCCGCCAAGCGTCCTAACTCGGCTTCGTCGAGGATCGTCTCGCCGTTCTCGGCAGCCGCGAGCCGCTCGTCGCCGATCTCTGCGCGCTGCGCCGCCTCCTCCAGCGAGATGCCGAGCTGCGCGCGCTGCGAAGCCATCTGCTCCGAGACGAAGGCGACCACATCGTTCATCGAGCGTGCCGTCTTACATGCGGAAGACGCCGTAGTGCGTCTGCGGAAGCGGAGCGTTGGCGGCGGCGTCGAGCCCGAGCGCGATGACCTTGCGCGTGTCGAGCGGGTCGATGATGCCGTCGTCCCAGAGACGCGCGGTAGAGTAGTACGGGCTCCCCTCTCTGTCGTATTTTTCGAGAATCGGTCGCTCGAACTCGGTGCGCTCTTCGGGCGTCATCTCACCGCGGACCGTTGAGAGCACGCCGGCGGCCTGCGGGCCGCCCATCACCGAGATGCGCGCGTTCGGCCACATCCAGAGTTGCCGCGGCGAGTACGCGCGCCCGCACATGCCGTAGTTTCCGGCGCCGAAACTCCCGCCGATGACGACCGTGAACTTTGGGACTTCGGCGCATGCTACGGCCGTGACGAGCTTGGCACCGTCCTTTGCGATGCCGCCGTTTTCGTATTGCTTGCCGACCATGAAGCCGGTGATGTTCTGCAGGAAGAGCAACGGCGTGCCGCGCTGCGTGCACAGTTCGATGAAGTGCGCGCCTTTGAGAGCGCTCTCGCTGAAGAGGATGCCGTTGTTGGCGAGGATGCCGACGGGATGCCCTTCGATGCGGGCGAAACCGCAGAGCAGCGTCGTGCCGTAGCGCGCTTTGAACTCGTGAAACTCGGACGCGTCCACGAGGCGGGCGACGATTTCGCGAACGTCGTATCCCGTGCGCCGGTCCGCCGGCACGATGCCGTAGATCTCGCGCGGATCGTAGTTCGGCGGCCGCGGTTGCACGGCGTCCCATTGGCGCGGAAGTTCGCGGTGCAGGTTCGCTACGATCTCGCGAACGATGCGCAGCGCATGAAGGTCGTCCTCGGCGAAATGGTCGGCGACCCCCGATACGCGCGTGTGCACGTCGGCTCCGCCGAGATCCTCCGCGGTAACGACTTCGCCCGTGGCGGCGCGCACCAGCGGCGGACCGCCCAAAAATATCGTGCCGTTCCCCTTCACGATGACCGTCTCGTCGCTCATCGCCGGAACGTAGGCGCCGCCCGCGGTGCATGAACCCATCACCGCCGCAATCTGTGGAATCTTCTTTCCGGACATACGGGCTTGGTTGTAGAAGATGCGGCCGAAGTGGTCGCGGTCGGGAAAGACGTCGGCTTGCAGCGGCAGGAACGCTCCTCCGGAATCGACCAGGTAGATGCACGGCAGGTAATTTTGTTCCGCAATCTCTTGCGCGCGCAGATGTTTCTTGACGGTCATCGGATAGTAGGTACCGCCTTTGACCGTCGCGTCGTTCGCGACGACGACGCAGTGCTGGCGCTCGACGATGCCGATTCCGGTGATAACGCCAGCCGACGGGCACGCATCGTGGTACATGTCGTTGGCGGCGAGCGCGGAGAATTCCAGGAAATCCGAACCGGCGTCGACCAAACGGTCGACTCGCTCGCGCGCCGTGAGCTTTCCGCGCTTACGATGCTTGGTGGTCGCTTCCCCGCCGCCGCCGGCGCGCACGGCGCTCAGCGACTCACGAAGTTCGGCCACCAGCGCCTCCATGCGCTCGAAGTTTCGCCTGTAGTCGTCGCCGCCTCGATCCAGGCGCGTTTCAAGTTCAGTCATTCTCCTCTAGCGCTTCGGTGCCGGCCCGTTCGAATCCGTCGCGCGCGTTAAACTCCGGTTAGACATCGCGGCCGGCCGGATACAACCGGCCGCCGTTTCGTTAGACTGGTGATGCGCGGGCTGCCGAAGCGGTAGCCGCGATCGCGAGGCAGAGAGAGTTATGGTTGCTGCAGTCACCCATTCGGACGTTCTGGGCTTGAAGCGGCCGGCCGGGGAGCTGGACGTCTCCCGCGCGCTCATGCCGTATCGGGGGTCGTGGAGCCGGCGCGAAGCGGCGCACCTGCTACGCCGCGCGGGCTTCGGCGGGACGCCCGGCGAGATTGCCAGGCTGGCTGCCATGCCGTTCGGACGGGCGGTGGAATCCGTCGTGCGTTTTCCGTCGACGGAGGATCTGCCGGCTCCGGCGGATATCTACGATTCGCGCCAAGACGTGCTCGGCCTCGGCCCGGGCGGTCTTCGAGCGCTCGATCCCTCCGAGCGCCGCGCCTTTTTTGCGAACGTTCGCAAACGCGAAGTCCGCTCGATGCTGGCCTTGCGGAGCTGGTGGCTCGACCGTATGCGCAAGACGCCGGCGGCGCTGCAGGAGAAGATGACGCTCTTCTTTCACGGCCACTTCACGACCGCTGCGATTCAAAAGGGCGTCACGCCCGCGATGGCCTACGAGCAAAACCGGCTCTTCCGGAGCTACGCCCTCGGGAATCTTCGCGAACTCACGAGGCGAGTCTCCGTCGATCCGGCGATGCTGATCTATCTCGACAACGCCCGGAACGAAAAGCGCCATCCAAACGAAAATTACGCACGCGAGATGATGGAGCTCTTCACGCTGGGTGTGGATCAGTATACCGAAGAAGACGTTCGTCAAGCCGCCCGAGCCTGGACGGGCTGGACCTACAATCGCCGCCTCGGCCGCGCCGTCTTCGTGCCGGGCCGCCACGACGACGGCGTCAAGACGTTCCTCGGACAGACCGGGAAGTTCAACGGCGATGACGTCGTCGACATCGTCTTTTCCCGGCCCCAGTGCGCGCGCTTTATCGCGACCGGCCTGCTGAATTTCTTTCTGTACAACGATCCCGAGCCGCAGCTCGTGGAGGCGTTTGCGGCCGAGATACGCCGCCACGATTACGATCTCGCCCCGGCGATGGCGACGCTCTTTGCAAGCGACGTGTTCTTCTCCGGCCGCGCGTATCGCGCGCTCGTCAAGAGTCCCGTCGAATTCGTCGTGGGAACGTATAGGGTGCTCGGTATCGACCGCATCGGCGTGCCGGCGCAGCGCGCGCTCGCCCAAATGGGGCAGATCCTCTTCGCGCCCCCCAACGTGGCGGGATGGCCGGGCGGCGAGAACTGGCTGACCAGCGATACGCTGATCGCTCGCGAGAATTTCGTCGCCCGCCTGGTGCAGTCGGAGGCGCTACGCCCGTCGAGTTGGATCGGAGAGGTGCCGATGAACGCTACGCAAGCGGCGCGCACGCTGATCGCTACGATCTTGACCGGCGACGCCTCGCCCGCAGCGGCGTCGCAACTCGGCGATTACCTCGACGGTGCCGGGAGCGAAGAGCGCGTTCGTGGCGGCGCGTATCTCACGATGGCGATGCCCGCCTACCAACTCGCATGAGAGCCGGAAGAGAGAGGATGGTTTAGCGATCATGAAACGTGGCGGGTTTCTGCTCGGTGCCCTCAGCGGCTTGACGGTCGTTGCCGCGACCGATTCGCTTTTTTCGCGCGCGCTGGCGCAGACGCCCCTGCCTGGACTACCCGGGAGTGAACGGCGCGTCTTCGTCCTCGTGAACTTGCAGGGCGGCAACGACGGGCTCAACTGCGTCGTTCCTTTCGGCAACCCAGCGTACTACCGGGTTCGGCCGACGCTCGGCATACCGCAAGCACAGGTGTTGCAGCTCGATTCGCAGATCGGTTTCAATCCGGTTATGAAATCGTTTAAGGCGATGTACGACAAGGGGATGGTCGCGGTGGTTCAGGGCGTGGGCTATCCCGATCCCGATCATTCGCACTTCCGCTCGACCGAGATCTGGCAGACCGCCGCGCCCGGCCGCTACGGGCATACGGGCTGGCTCGGCCGCTATCTCGATGATGCCGGGTTGCCTAAAGAGAATCTGTTCAACGGGATAGCAGTCGCGCAGGTGATGCCGGAGGCGCTCGTGGCCGAACGTACCGACGTACCGGCGATAGCGGGGCTGCATGGGTACGGTCTGCTCGGCGACCGTAACCGCGCGGTTCGCGCTGCATACGGCCGGCTCGCCACCGACGAAAACGAGCCGTACGCGTCGCCCTATCTCGCGCGCGTGCTCGAGATCGAAGACCACGCGCAGAGAGGCTCGGAGACGCTCCCCGCGCTCGTGGCCGGCTACAAGACGCGCGCGAGCTATCCGGAGACGCCGCTCGGGCGCAGTTTGGCGCTCGCCGCCCAGATCGTGGGCGGAAAGACCGGCACTCGCGTCCTCTACGTGCAGCACGGATCTTTCGACACGCACGTGAGCCAGAAGGCGACGCAGGATCGGCTGCTCGGCGAGTTCTCCGATGCGGTAAAGGCGTTCTACGACGATCTGCGCGAGCACGGGAACGACCGGCGCGTACTCACGATGACGTTCTCCGAGTTCGGCCGCCGCGTCGCTGAAAACGCGAGCGCGGGCACCGACCACGGCGAAGCGTCGCCGTTGTTCCTGGTCGGCGGCGGCGTCAAGGGAGGCGTCTACGGAGCCTACCCCAACCTTACCGAAACGCATATCGGCAACGTGCCCTTCACGACGGACTTTCGAAGCGTCTACGCGACGGTGCTCGAGCGGTGGCTCGGGGTCGCCTCGGCGCCGGTGCTTCGAGGCAGTTTCCCGAGCATCGGCGCGCTCGTCTAGCGCGCATTCTGCCCGCACAGGGAGTGAAGCGGCGGTTCCGGTGCGAACCGCGTAGCCCATGATCGAGATTCTCTTCCTCGGAACCGGGGGCGCGCGTTTTGTCGTCGCGCGGCAGTTACGAGCCTCGGGCGGCATGTGGATGCGTTTTGGCCGAACGCAGATGCATGTCGATCCGGGCCCCGGGGCACTCGTGCGAGCGCTCGGCGTCGTGCCGCCGTGCAACCCGCGCGAACTCGACGCGCTGATCCTTTCGCACAAACATCTCGATCATTCCAACGACATCAACGTCATGATCGAAGCGATGACCTCGGGCGGGTTTCATCGGCGCGGTGCATTACTCGCTCCCGGCGACGCGCTCGAGGGCGAACCCGTCGTGCTGCCTTACGCGCGCCGCTTCGTAGAGCGCGTCGAAGTGCTGGAAGAACGAGCCGGGCCATACCGAATCAACGACGTCGAGATTCGCACTTCGGTAGCGCACGTACATGCCGTGGAGACGTACGGCCTGCATTTCTCGTATGGGGGGATACGGGTCGCCTATCTTCCCTGCGGCCGCTGCTTCGATGGGCTCGCCGAGGACTACCGCGCGCACGCGCCGGACCTGCTCGTCGTGAACGTCTTGCGCTACCGGGATTCGATTGACGCCGACCATCTGACGTTCGATCAGGCGTGCGGCATCATCGCGAGCGTCCGGCCCAAAGTTGCCGTCCTGCAGCACTTCGGCACGAAGATGCTCGAACGAGACCCGGCGCGCCTCGCGCGCGAACTCGAGAAAGAGCTGGGTCTACGGGTGATTGCCGCCTACGACGGGTTGCGGATCGACGTCGAAACGGAGGTTGCCGCGCTTGCGCTATGAGATCGTTCGGGTCGCGCCCGAAGCTGTTGCGGAGTTCGTTCGCGGCCACGAGCGCGCGGCCCGTAGCGTGTTCTACGGCTTCCCCGTCATCTGGCACGAGC
>JAJXWN010000148.1 GCA_021781595.1 bacterium
GTCGAGGACCTCGTAGAGATCGCTTGGCGTAAGGCGCGGCGTGAGGCGCAGGGGAACTTCGCGCACGCGTACCGTCACGTATTTCGTCGCGTAGTGGATCTCGAGCACGTCGCCCGGCCGCACCTGGTAGCCAGGTTTGAGCGCGCGGCCGTCCTTCGTAATGCGGCCGTGCTCGAGCGCCTCGTGTGCTTCGCTCCGCCGTTTCGAGAGCCGCGCGATCTTCATGAACTTATCGAGCCGCATTGTGCTGCAGGCTGGGTTCGCCCAGAGCGGCACCGCTCCCCCGCGGCGCGCACAATGAGATACGCGCTCGTGCGCCTAACGGGCGGGGATGGCCGCAAGCCCAGCCGCTCGGCGCCCGGGCGGCCGAATCGACGTCTTCGACGAGAGCCGCCCGATGTGGCGGCTCTTCCTCGTGTTCCTCGTTCCGTTGATGCTGAGTAACGTCTTGCAGTCGATCTCGCAGACGCTCAACAGCATCTACCTCGGGCGCATGATCGGCGTACTCGCGCTGGCGGCCGTTTCGGCGATCTTCCCCATCGTGTTTCTCCTCATATCGTTCTTGATCGGCATCGCCAGCGGCAGCACGGTCCTTATCGGCCAAGCCTTCGGCGCCGGGGACGAGCACGGCGTCAAGAAAGTCGCTGGAACGACGCTCGGCGCGACCGTCGCGCTCAGCATTCTCATCGGTGCGGCCGGCTATGCGTTCTCTCCCGACTTGCTCGGGCTACTCGGGACGCCGGCGAATATCTTGCACGACTCCGATCTCTACGCCCGCATCGTTTTCGTGACCGCTCCCGTGCTCTTTCCATATCTCGTCTATACCACGTTCCTGCGCGGCACCGGCGATTCGCAGACGCCGCTCTATTTCTTACTCCTGAGCACCGCGATCGGATTGGTGGCCACGCCCGCGCTCATCGCCGGCTGGTTTGGGTTGCCGCACCTTGGCGTGGCGAGCGCGGCCGTGGCCTCGTTCGTCGCGCAACTCGCCGCATTTGCCGCGCTGCTGGCCTATCTGCACCGTACGCGCCATCCGTTGCGCTTCGATCTCGAGATGTTACGCGATATGCGCGTCGATTGGAAGATCTTCTCGACCGTCGTCCGGATCGGCATACCGGCGGGCATTCAGATGATCACGGTCTCGCTCGCGGAGCTTGCCGTGCTCTCGTTCGTCAACCGGTTCGGCTCGTCGGCTACGGCCGCGTACGGTGCGGTGAATCAGGTCGCCAGTTACGTCCAGTTTCCGGCGCTCAGCATCGGCATCACCGCCTCGATCTTCGGCGCGCAGTGCATCGGGGCGCGCCGCGAAGACCGGCTCGGCAGCGTGGTGCGCGCCGGCGTCGGTATGAACTACCTCGCCGGCGTGGTTATCGTCGGGCTCTCCTACGCGTTCGCGTGGTCGCTGCTCGGCTGGTTCATCACCGACGCGCACACGCTCGAGATCGCGCACCGGCTCCTGATGATTACGCTGTGGGGCTACGTCGTCTTCGGCAACACGAGCGTGCTGAGCGGCATCATGCGCAGCAGCGGCACGGTATTTTGGCCGACCGCGATCGGCATCTTCACGATCTGGGGCGTCGAAGTGCCGGTCGCATACTTCTTCATGCGCCGCATCGGTCTAGACGGCGTCTGGATGGGTTACCCCATCAGTTTCTGCATCGGTCTAGCCCTCCAATACATCTACTACCGTTTCGTCTGGAAGCACAAGACGCACGAACGCCTCATCTAACGTTCGGTGCGGTACTCCATTTGGCCTAACAGCGCGTATTGCCTTACGTCTTCTGCCGCCTGCGGATCGCCGAGATGGCGCGCCACGCAGCAAGCACGTTCACACGACGCGTTTCTTGGCTTTGGGAGTGACGCAGGTTCCAGATGCGCGGCAGACGACGATGGGCGGATCGAGAGCGTCGGCCGCGCTTTCGCTTACGCCGGTGCGCGCCGCGATGACTTTGCGCGCCTCGAACGTCATCGTGCGCGAGGTGTTGCCGACGCTGACGATGCGGCCTTCGGCCTCGATGTAATCGCCGGCGTAGACCGGTGCGAGGAACTCTACGCCGTCGTACGCGACGAATAGACCCTCGTCGCCGTCCATGCGGACGAGCAGTTCGGTTGCAACGTCGCCGAAGAGCGCGAGCATGCGCGCGCCGTCGACCAGATTGCCGCCGTAGTGCGCGTCGTGCGCACTCATGCGCACCCGAATCAGGCTGCTTGAATCTTTGCTAGTTGCCATAGCTCCTCGAGTTCGTCGAGCGACATGTCGGAGAGGGCCTTGCCGTCCTGCGCGGCCCGGCGTTCCATGAACGAGAACCGCCGGTAAAACTTCTCGTTCGCTTCGCGTACCGCGGTTTCGGCGTCGATGCCGAGCGAGCGCGATAGGTTGACGATCGTGAAGAGTACGTCGCCCAGTTCTTCGCGCACGTGCGCGTCGTCCTGTCTTTCGTGCCGCGCTTCGGCGAGTTCGGCGAGCTCTTCGACGAGCTTCTCGAGCACTCGGCTCGGCGACGGCCAGTCGAAGCCCACGCGCGCCGCTTTCTCTTGCATCCGTTGGCCGCGTTGCAGGGCGCCGAGGTGCACGGGAATGCCGTCGAGCCGGCTCTTGCGTTGCCGGCCGGTCTTCTCTTGGGATTTGAGCTGCTCCCAGTTGCGCCACTGCGCGTCCACGTCTTCGATGGCTGCGCCGGCGAAGACGTGCGGGTGGCGGCGGATCATCTTGTTCGAAAGCGCGTCGATCACGTCGGCGATAGTGAACTTTCCGGTCTCGGCGGCGAGCTGCGCGTGGAAGACGATCTGCAGCAGCAGATCGCCGAGCTCTTCGCAGAGCCCGTCGAGATCCGGCGCTTCGATCGCTTCGACGACTTCGTACGTCTCTTCGATGAGATATGGCACGAGCGTGCGATGCGTCTGCTCGCGATCCCACGGGCACGCGCGGCGGAGCCGCGCCATGATCTCGACGAGATCGTTCCAGCTGCGGTGCTCCGACGCGGGCGGGAGCGGAAGCAGCGGCATGTTGATCGCCGACGAAAGCGTGGCGCGCGGCATCCCCGGCACGATCTCGGTGCGCGCGCCCCCGCGTTCGAGCGCTCGCAGCAAGAGCGGCAGCCCCGGAAAATCCGAGAGCGGGTTCCCCAACACCCCAATCGCAACTCCGGAGAGCGCGAGGAGGCGCACGGCGAACGCGTCGATCGCGTCGGCGCTGCCGCGAACGACGAGCGGCGCGTCGCCGTCGTCGTCGCGCACGATCTCAACGCCGTGGCCGGCGAGATACTTGGTAAGGTCGCGCGGCGCCAGGAGCGTGACGGCGCGGCCGGTAGCCCGTAGCGCGTCGAGGCTTCCGAGCGTCAGCAGAGCGGGATCGCCCGGGCCCAATCCCACGATTCGAACCAGCATGTACGGACGCCGTATTCGCCTCGCAATGCAAAGGGCCCCGGCAAGCGCCGGAGCCCTTTCTACCACGCGGTAGCGAGCCTCTCGTTACTTCGTCGCGGCGGGTGCCGGTGCAGCCGGTGCCGCGGGTGCGGCCGACGGCAGCGGCGCGGGCGTCGGGAAGAGCGACGCGAAGGCCGGGTCGTTCACGACGATCTTCGCCTTCTGTTGCAGCGAAGCCAGGAACGGCTGCACCAGCGGCGCTTCCTGTTGCTGGCGCAGAGCCTGCACGATCTGGTCGTGCGCGCTCGCGAGCGTCGCCTTCTTTCCGGGCTTGCGCGCCTGGACTTGGATGATGTGGTAGCCGAACGCCGACTTGATCGGCGGGCTGATCTGGCCGATCGGCGCGGAGAAGGCGTACTTCTCGAACGACGGCACCATCTGCCCGCGGCGGAACCAGCCGAGCTCGCCGCCCTTCGTGCGGCTGCCCGGATCCTGCGAATACTGTTTGGCAAGCGCCGAGAAATGCTGGCCGGCCTTGAGGTCGGCTTCGATCTTCTGGGCCGTCGCGAGGTCCGGAACGAGAATGTGGCGTGCCTTCACTTCGGTGTGTACGTCGAAGGCGGCATGATTCTTCTTGAAGAACGCGGCGACGTCCGACTCCGGAATCGTGATGTTCCCGCCGACCGCTTGGTCGAGGACCAACTGGCGGCGGATCAGATTGCGCACGTCCTTTTCGGTGAGCCCGCGCGCCTTGAGCAACGAGTCGAATTGGCCCGGAGGGTACTGCGCCTTGTACTGATTTTCAACTTTGTCGATCTGCGCGGGCGTGATCGTGATGTGGTTTTGCGTCGCATACTGGTCGATCAGAAGATTCATCACTTCTTGCTGCAGAATGTTTCGCGAAACGGGGTTGTTCTCGAGCTTTTTATCGAACGTAGCGTGGCTGATCGCTTGCCCGTTCACGGTGACGACGCTGCCGCCGCCCGAACACGAGGCGAGCGCGACGGTCAACAGTGCAGTGGCGATGCCCGCAATCAGGCGGGTGGCTTTCGGCATTATCCGCTCCAAACTGGAAAAATCGTATCGTAAGCGTAAAAACTGCGAAGGCGCTGAGCCATCCGCAACCGTCCGCGGATTCGCGCCCAGCGCCCCGGCTCCTCTAATTGCAGGTGGCTCCTGCTCGCCTCCTACAGCGCAGCGAGGAGGCCGCGCAACAGCGGCATCCAGAGCGCTTCGGGGCGTTGCCCCGGCGCGAGCGCAGGCAGATCGACCAGCACCTTCCCTTCGCCGAAACGGAACCGGTTGCGCGTAAGCGACTGCAGCTTCGGGATGGCGCTGGGCTGCAATTCGAAGCCCGATCCGACGCCTAGCGTGAGGCGTTTCTCGTCGACGATCACGCGCGTGACGTGCTTCTGCAGCGCGACCGTGCGCAGTTTGGTGATCTCGATCAGATTCGCGAGCGGTTCGGGCAGCGGGCCGAAGCGGTCGCGCAGGCCCGCGGCGATCTCCTCGACGCCGGCTTCGCTGCGCGATTTCGCGAGCTGCTGGTAGACCGCAATTTTCTGCGAGACCTGCGCGATGTAGTCGTTCGGAATGAAGGCGTCGATCTTCACGTCGATGACGGCTTCGCGCCGGTCTTCGAGCGCGGCTTGCTCGCCGCGCCGCTGCGCGATCGCTTCGGCCAGCAGTTGGCAGTACGTATCGAAGCCGACCGACGCGATGAAGCCCGACTGCGCCGCGCCGAGCAAGTTGCCCGCGCCGCGAATCTCGAGATCGCGCATCGCGATCTGCAGACCGCTGCCCAGATGCGTAAACTCGCGGATCGCTTCGAGGCGCGCTTTGGCCTCCTCGCTCAGTGACTTGTGCGCTTGGTAGAGCAGATACGCGTACGCTTGATGGTTCGAGCGGCCGACGCGCCCGCGCAGTTGATAGAGTTGCGCGAGCCCGAAGTTATCGGCGTCGCTCACCACGATCGTGTTGACGTTCGGGATGTCGATGCCGTTCTCGATGATGGTGGTTGCCACCAGTACGTCGAGCTCGCCTTCGATGAACGCTCCCATCACCGGCTCGATCTCCGCTTCGGTCATCTGCCCGTGGCCGATGCCGATGCGCGCGCGCGGAACCAACTGCGCTAGCGCGTTGCGCACGGCTTGTATCGATTCGATGCGGTTGTGCAGGTAATAAACCTGGCCGCCGCGATCGAGCTCGGCGGCGATCGCGCGCTGCACCACCGCGTCGCCCGCCGGCACGACCACGGTCTTGATCGACATGCGGTTGCGCGGCGCCGTCTGGATGAGCGAGAGATCGCGCACGCCGACCAGCGACATGTGCAGCGTGCGCGGAATCGGCGTGGCCGAGAGCGTCAGGACGTCGACGCTTGCTTTATACTGCTTGAGGCGCTCCTTGTGCATCACGCCGAAGCGCTGCTCTTCGTCGACGACG
>JAJXWN010000149.1 GCA_021781595.1 bacterium
TCGTCTTCACACAGACCGGAGTGACCCGCGAAGCGGCTCCGTAGACGTTCGGATATGGAACCGGCCGCCGCGATCGCTGCCGCATGAGACTCTATTTTCTTCGGCACGCCCCGGCCGCTGAACGAGATGAATGGCACGGCGACGATTTCAATCGATGTGGCTCGTTCCACCCAAAGTGCTCCTCCTGTAGCTCCCATGACCCCTCTAGAAAAACTCGAAGTCCGCTTTCTGAGCGGCGTATGCGAGGAGCCCGCCCCGCAGGTGGCGGACGCGCGTAAAGCCCGCATCGCGCAGGCGCCGCGCGGCCCACATGGATTTTTGCCCGATCCGGCACGCGACCACGTAACGCAGGCTCGAGTCGAGTTCGTGCATGCGGGCTTCGAACGCCGAAGCCGGCAGATGCAGCGATCCCGGCAGCGTGCCGAGCACCGCCTCGTGCGGCTCGCGCACGTCGATCAGCCGGGCATCGCGCAGTGCTGCGTCGAGATCTCGCGCGTCGATCTCATCGGGGTCCTCGGGTTCGTCGTCCGGCTCGGGCGGCAGCACGTCGACGATCGTCGCGCGCTCGCCGCAGGCACGGCACTCCGGATCGCGAGAGACGGCGATCTCGCGCATACGCGCGCCCAGCGCGTCGACGAGCAGCAGGCGGCCGGCGAGGGGATCACCGATGCCGAGCACTAATTTGAGCGCCTCGCTCGCCTGCAGCGCTCCGACGATACCCGCAAGCACGCCGAGCACCCCGCCTTCGGCACAGGTCGGCACGCTGCCGCGCGGCGGAGCCTGTGGAAAGAGACACCGGTAACACGGTCCGCGCTCGCGCCAAAAGACGCTGACCTGCCCGTCGAAACGGAAGATCGATCCGTAGACGTCCGGTTTGTTTTCGAGCGTGCATGCGTCGCTGACGAGATACCGCGTCTCGAAACGATCCGTGCAGTCGAGCACGACGTCGTAGAGCGCGACGAGCGCTCGCGCGTTTCCCGCGTCGAAGCGAACGGGGATAGGATCGAGCGCGATCAAGGGGTTCATCGCGTGCAGCCGGTCGACGGCCGCCTGCGCCTTCGGCTTGCCGAGATCGGCGGTAGCGTAGAGCGTCTGACGCTGCAGGTTCGTCTCGTCGACGCAATCGTCGTCCATCACGCCGATTCGGCCCACGCCCGCTGCGGCCAGATACTGCAGCGCGGGCGATCCCAAGCCGCCGGCTCCGATGCAGAGCATGCGTGCGGCCGCAAGTTTCGCCTGCCCCGCGAGACCGACTTCAGGGATGAGCAGGTGCCGGCTGTACCGCCGCAGCCCGCGCGTCCCGGCTAATCCCGCGGATGCCGCTCGTTCAACCACTGTAGCACCTCGGTGCGCGCGTTTTCGCCTGCGTAGGTGTGGTCGCTCGAGATGAGCGCGTACCGCTTGGGGTCGGGTGCGCGCGCATACAGCGCTTCCACGCTGCGCCGGTCGACCATTGCATCGCGGTCCGCGGCGACGTAGAGTTGCGGGCGGCCGGCAAGGCGAGCCAGCGCCGCATCGTAACGCCCCTCTACGCCGCGAACGAGGTCGAGCAGGTTGAGTCCATCCACGTACGAGGACCGGAAATCGGCGGTGACTTTCCCCTGCAGCGCATCGATTGCGGTCGGACGGCCGTAACCTGCCGCGATCGCGATGGTTCCGGCAATCCCCGGATCGGCGGCTGCGGTAAAGAGTGCCGTCATCGCGCCCATGCTATGCCCCATCGCGTAGACCGGTCCATCGTACCGTTCGCGCACATACGTGACGACGGCAGACATCGCGTCGACGAGATCTTCGACACCGCGGAGAACGCCGCCGCTCGCGCCCAATTTATGCCCGGGAAAGTCTAAACTGAAGACGCCGTAACCGTGGCTCGCAAGAAAACCGCACAAGAAATCGAGGTTGTGCTTGGAACTCGAGTAGCCGTGGCCTGCCACGATGCACGGGCCGCGCGCGCGCCGCGCCTCGTAGCCGAGAACGGCCACCTCGTTTCTTTGCGCCGCGACGCGAAAGAGATCGACGTTCACGGCCGGCCTGTCTCGGCGCAGTCGTTTTCGATCCACCGGCTCGCACCGTCGCCGTAATGCTCCTTCTTCCAGATCGGCGCGCGCGCTTTGAGCTCGTCGATGCAGTACCGGCACGCGTCGAATGCGACCGCGCGGTGCGGCGCCGCCACCGCAACCGCGACCGCCGTCTCACCGACGCGCAGTTCGCCGACGCGGTGATGGATCGCGATCTCGCATGGACCGAAGCGCTCGACCGCCTCACGAGCGATCCGGTCGAACTCCGCAAGTGCCAGCGGCTCGTAGGCTTCGTACGTCAGCCCCGTAACGGTACGCCCGTCGCCCGAACGATCGCGCACCGCCCCTGCGAATGCAATCGCAGCGCCGCACGCGTCGCTCCGAAGCGCCGCCGCCAGCGCGCCTGCGTCGACGCAGTCGCGCACGATCGCGTGCACCTAGCCGCCCCCCACGGGCGGCAGGAAAGCCAGTTCGTCCCCCTCGTTCAACGGTTCGGCGCGATCGGAGAGGAGGCGCCCATTGCGAGCGATGCGCGTCGATCCTGCGAGCGGGAGCAGCCCGGCGCACCTCTGCGCGAGATGCGCCCACGCATCCTCTGCGGTCGCGCCGTCGCGTACGTCGAGTTCGAAACGATCGCCGCCGAGCAGTTCGCGCACGCGCGCGAAGGCGAGAACCTTCACCTTCATCGCTACGCGAGTCTCTTCTCGACGCCTCGCCGCGGCTGCAGGACGAAGCGTTCGATGGCAACCGCGACGCCGTCTTCCGCGTTCCCCGCGGTCACGTATGCGACGGCTTCGCGCACCTCGGCCGAGGCGTTGCCCATCGCAACGCCGATGCCCGCCCAGCGCAGCATCGGCACGTCGTTTGGCGAATCGCCGACCGCAAGCACGCGCTCCCGCGAAATTTGAAAATCCGCGCACAGGCGCGCCAGCGCGCGCTGCTTCGTCGCCTCGCGACTCGTAACCGCACACTCGACGAAGTCGCCCCAGGACTCGTACTTGTAATGCAGCGGCAGGTCGGAGAACTCGCGTTCCATGGCGGCAACCGACTCGCGACCGAGGAAACGCAGAAAGGTCGGTGCCTCCGAAAGCACCTCCGTGAGGCTTTGCACTTCGCGCCAAGCGGGACCGGCCATCTCCTGCATGTGAATCGCGCTCCCCTCGAGACGGTGAAAGCGCTCCTCCGTATAGACCGCGATCGACAGTCCGTGCCGCTGCGCGTACTCGACCATGGGCTTTGCGTAGCGGAGCGGAACCGGGATATGCCCGAGGGTGCGGTTCGCGCCAAAATCTTTCGTTAGCGCCCCATGAGCGCAGATGACCGGCAGGTTGAGACCGAGCTCCTTGCTGAGTGCGATCGGCATGTCGACGCCGCGACCGGTGACCAGGACGATGCGAACGCCCTGCTCGAGGGCGGCACGCACGGCGCGGCGATTGCGCGGCGAGACGCGGTCCTGCGGGTCCAGCAGCGTTCCATCGAGGTCCAGGGCGACGAGGTCGACAGGCATCACGTCAATGGTATACCCCGTGTCAACCGAACGCCCTTCGGGCGGAATGCGGCAGGCCGGCGTGCAACACTTGCGTTACTCGGTTCGTTGACGGAGTGAAAAGAGATCGATCGCCCATGCTACGTATCACGCTCACGGCTCTCATCGCGCTCGGCCTCGGATCGGTGGCGGCCGCGGCGACTCCCTGCACGCACGAGACCCTCACCGTCCTCGGTACGCCGGTAGCGGTTACGTACTGCGTCGTCGCCGCGGGCCCGGCCACCCCGGGGCACGAACTGCCCGTCACCGTTCGCGAGAGCTACGGTGACGCCTCGGGTGCCTTCACCCGGGAACGAACCCTCGACTTCATCGCCGGCGAAGATCCGTCGCGCGTGATCGAGGACGTACCGCTCGGCGCGCTCCGCCTGAACGGCACGCTCCACCTAACCCTGCTCCTGCGCGCCGGGCAGGTCGCCATCGAGAGTGCCATCCTGACGCCGGGTGCCGTCATCATCAAATAGGGCCGGTGCAACCAACGAGCCGCTGGCCGGATTGAAGGTTGACATGCGGCGACGCTACATCGCGTTCAATAATTCCAAGATCCCCGACGGCTGTCGATAGGAGCCTGCATTCCCGCATGGCCTGTACGGCATTTTCACCGAATCTCACGGCTCGCGAGCAAGCGCACCATCTGTACGAGACGATTCCGCCCGGCCTCTTCAAAGCCGAAGATGCGGCGGAAACGATCGCCTGGCGCATCAGCCCCGAGCCGTTCGCTTTATCCCCGAAGACGCTCGACGACATCGTCCAAACCGGACGCGACCTGTTTGCTTTCTACCGGGCGATCAACAGTCTGTACAACCGCAGCGTGCGGGGCAGCGCACCGGCGTTCGTCGCGGCCTATCTCGATCAGGGAAAGCCGGAGTATATCGTCAGGCTTTCGCGTCAGAACCGTTTCAAACAGGATATCCCACACGTCATCCGGCCGGACTTGATCCTTACCGACGGCGGCTTCATCGCGAGCGAGCTCGACAGCGTCCCGGGCGGCATGGGTTTCCTCGGCGCCATGTCCGAGGCGTACTGCAAGATCGGCATGGAGAGCATCGGCGGAGCTCTGGGCATCCCGTCGGGTTTCGCGCAGATGCTGCGCGCGATGACCGCGTCGGATCTGCCATGCGTCGCGATCGTCGTCTCCGAGGAGTCGGCCGACTACCGGCCGGAGCTGCAGTGGCTGGCCGATACGGCGCGCCGCGAAGGTCTGCTCGACGCGTACGTCTGCGCGCCCCAGGACATCGTCTTCACCGAGGATGCGCTCTTCGTGCGCCTGCCGGATGGCCGCGAGGAAAAGATCCAAGCGCTGTACCGGAACTTCGAGCTCTTCGATCTGCTCAACGTTCCCAAGCAAGAACTGATGCTCTACGCAGCGCGCCACAACCGCGTGAAGATGACGCCGCCGCCCAAAGCGCAGCTCGAGGAGAAACTCTCGTTCGCCTTGCTGCACCACCCCTCGCTCGCGCACCTCTGGCAGACCGAGCTCGGCCGCGACGGTAAAGAGATCTACCGCAGGCTCAAGACGCTCTTTCCGCAAACGTGGGTGATCGATCCGCGGCCGCTTCCGCCCCACGGCGTTATCTACGGCCTCGACGCTGCGGGCGCGCCGGTAAGCGACTGGCGCCAGCTCGTCGCGCTCGGCAAGAGCGAGCGCGATTACGTCGTGAAACCTTCGGGGTTTTCGGAGCTGGCGTGGGGCTCTCGCGGCGTCCGCGTGGCCAACGACCTCACTAAGGATGAATGGACCGAGGCGCTGGAAGCATCGATCCGCGATTTCCAAAAGACCCCGCGCATCCTCCAGCGCTTTCACAAGGGCAAGCGCGTTCGCCAATCCTACTTCGACCGTGAACGTGACGAGGTGCGCCAGTTCGATGGGCGCGTCCGCCTCTGTCCTTACTATTTCGTAACCGGCACCTGCGGCGATCCGGCACAGTCCGTGCGCCTCGGCGGGATTCTCGCAACGATCGCCCCGGCCGATAAACGGCTCATCCACGGCATGACCGACGCCGTCATGGCGCCGTGCATCGTGAGCGACACCGGGAATTAACGAATTCGCTCGACCTCGATGCTCTGCGCGGGCACGCTCATCTCGTCGAGCAGCATCGTGCGCGGATCGTACCATTCCGTAAAGGCTATCGGGGAGGTCACCGAGAGGGCGACGTCCTCGGGCGGCACGCCCGCCGGGCGATCCGGCGTGAGGGCGGCATCGGGCGAGATCGCCACACCGGCATCGTACATCGG
>JAJXWN010000150.1 GCA_021781595.1 bacterium
GGTGACGCGCGCCAGCCGCCGCCGGTCCAGCGCTTCGTCCTCGACCAAGAACCGGGCCGCGGCGTAGAGTGCGGCCGTCATGAAGAAGACCATCGCCGTATCCGGCATGAACGTCCGGCCGTAATAGATGCTGCCGGGCATGATGGCGAAGAGCAGCGCCGCGGCGAGCCCCGCGATCTCGCTTGCGAACAGCCAGCGCGCGAAAAGCGCCAGAATCGCGACCGTCCCCAAGCTGAATCCGATACTGATGAGCCGGCCGAAGATCTCATGCACACCGAAGATCTTATAGAGCGTCGCTGCTAGGAACGGCACGATCTGCAGTTCGAGTTCGACGTAGTTCGGCGGCGGGCCGTCGTAGTTGGTCTGCGGGTAGAGAATGTTGTATTTGAGGTGAGCGAAGTTGCGGGCGATGCTCGCGGTGTCGCCCTGACGCCAACCGGGATGGTCGAGCAGCGGGGAATGAAGCCCTTTACTGCGCAGGAGCGCCCCGGAGAGCAGAATCAGCAACAGGCCGAGCGCGAACCACGAGAAGCGAAACGCGCCGAGCTTTAGTTCACGTGCTTGAATGTCCAATATTTGTTCAGAAAGAAGTTGACGAGTACGCCCGCAAGCGTGGCGATGAACCAGGTTGTCGTGAAGTGGTGAAAATGCTCTCGCTCTGCCACGGCAAAGACCACCTTCCCGAACACCAGAGCCAGTGCCGAGACGATGAGAAATTGCAGGCCCTCGAGCCAAGGCTTGCGCCGGGAGCGAAACGTCCAGATGCGATTGAGCGCGTAATTGGAGACGCCGCCGACCATAAACCCGATCGCAAAGTCGGTGAAATGCGATAGTGCGGTCGTCCTCGCCAGGACGTGAGCGATGATAAAGTTGACGACGAGCCCCGTGGCTCCGACGATGCCGAACTTCACGAATTGGCGAACGCCGCGGCGCCGCGTGAGTTGAGCGAGGGAACTAGGCAACCCAGTACCAGTTTGCGAAGAGCACGGTAAAAAGTCCTAAGAGCGGCAGGGAGAGCGCGACGATCAGGTTATTCACCGCCGGGCGCCTACCCCACAGTGCGAGGATCGCGAACATCGGGAAGAGCACGAGCGCGAAGCGTTGCATGCTCATCAGGCTGGACGTAGACATGGGCACGAGAATGGAGAGACCCATCCACGCCACGTAAGAGGGTCGCAGGCGGTTCCAACCGGCGATCAGGACGCCGATCATAAGCGCCGTGAAGGCGAGTTCGAGCGACTGGTTCGCGATCGTCTGCGGGTTGACGGCCGTTGCGATCAAGTGAATGGAATTGACGACGCTGGTCCACGGCATCGCGAGATGACGATGCCAATGCGCCTGTACGTGCGAAAAGTACAGGGGATCGCCGTTGAGCACCCAGAGATACCCCATATAGACGGCGAGGCCGAGCGGAATCTGCGCCGCAGCGGCGAGCTGCGGTAGGGCGCGCCGCAGGGCGCTGCGATATGCGGCGTACCATTCGATGCAGAACGGTATGGCGAGCAGCACGCCTTCCGCTCGGGTAAGGGCGGCGAAGAAGCCGATGAGGCCGGCCAGCCACCATTTGTGCTCGCGCATGTAATAGAACGACGCCACGGTGAGCATGAAAAAGAGCGACTCGGTATAGACCGCCGAAAAGAAGATCGCCGTCGGAAAGATCGAGACGTAGAAGATCGCTCGCCGCGCCACGCTACGGTCGAATTCGTGTTCGACGAGCTTGTAAAGGAAGAGCAGCCCGAAGAAAAATGCTGCGTTCGATATGACGAGTCCCGCGACCAAGTGGTTTCCGACGAGCTTGCCCAAGATAGCGATGAGAACCGGGAAGAGCGGGAAGAAAGCCATGTCGGTACCGTGATACCCGACGGTTGCGATCGACAGATAGTGTACGGCATCCCAGCGGCCCCATACGGCCAGCAGCAGATTGCGCGATTCCTGCACGTGCTGACCGGCTCGCTGGCCGATGATGACCGCAGCGAGCTCGGCGATGACGATGATGGCGAAGCGGGTCGTCGAAAAATCGACCAGTACGTCCCGCACGGTCTGGTTGAAGCGCGCGGCCACCAAGAGTTTGCAGATCGCGAAGATTCCGGTCAGGGCCACGAAGAGTCCGGAGCCGCGCGTCAGCGTCAGCGGCAAGACGAAGGAGAGCCAGAGCAGGACGAACGCGGTCCAGGAGATCGCGTCGTATTGGAGCGCGCGATCGTACTTGATCCCGGTACGCCGTGCGAAGTAGGCGCCGTACGAGGTCCACGCCCAGAGAGCGATCAGCGCCCCGATAACCACGAGGGCGGGCAGGCCGGCGTCGAGCAGCGCGGGTTCATGGAACGGGATGAGGATGGCATACCACGCAAAGAACCCGAGGCTCGCGCCGGCGAGCAGGACGGCGGCGAGCGGCGCCCAGCCGGCGGCGAACGCCGAGGCCACGCCGGCGGCGAGCGGCCGGGAGAGCGAGGGTTGCTGTCGTTGTACGTGCACGAAGAGAAGAGGTTAAGAGGAATCATACCGCTTCCCTTGTAGCCTTGCCTCCATGGCAAGCACGAGTACGCAGCCTCCCGACAGCCCGGTGACGTCGCTGGATTTCGTGAAGGTCACGGAGAACGCCGCGCTCGCGGCCTCTCGCTGGATGGGCCGAGGCGAACGCGACATCGCCGACGGGGCCGCCGTGGAGCGGATGCGCGAAACGCTCAATTGCATGGATATTGCCGGGCGAATCGTGATCGGCGAGGGCGAACGCGACGAAGCGCCGATGCTCTTCATCGGCGAAGAGCTGGGCCGTGGCCGTTTCGCAGTCGATATCGCGGTCGATCCCGTCGAGGGAACCAACCTCGTAGCCAACGGCTTGCCCAACTCGATCGCGGTGATGGCGATCTCCGAGCGCGGCGGGTTGCTGCACGCTCCCGATTCGTATATGAAGAAGTTGGCGGTCGGCATGAAGGCCGCGCCCTTCGTCCACATCGACGCCGGCGTGCGCGACAATCTCGAGGCGGTCGCGAATGCGCTCGAGAAGCCGCTAAGCGATGTGACCGTCGTCATCCTCGATCGCCCTCGGCACGCGCAGCTCATTGCGGAGGTTCGAGAAGCGGGCGCGCGCATCAAACTAATCTCCGACGGCGACGTCGACGCGTGCATCGCGACCGCCGTTCCGGGCACCGGCATACACGTCGCGATGGGCACCGGCGGGGCGCCGGAGGGCGTGCTGGCCGCCGCGGCCATCAAGTGTTTGGGCGGAAACTTCATGGGGCGCCTCGAGCCGCGCAACCCGGAGGAGGCCGAGCGCGCAAAGGCGATGGGCTTTGGCGACCTGGGGCGCGTGCTGACGATCGACGATCTCGCTAAAGGTGAGAACGTGATCTTCTGCGCGACCGGGATTACGGACGGCGATCTGGTTCGCGGCGTGCGCTTCTTCGGCAACAACGCCCGGACGCACTCGATCGTCATGCACTCGGACGGAACCGTGCGCTTCATCGAGTCGGTGCACCGGCTCGCCGCGCGCCCGCGTAGATGAATCGTATCCGGCACGATCTCGTGGTGGTCGGCGCCGGTTCGGCCGGCTACGCGGCCGCGCGCACGGCCCGCGATCTCGGCGCCGACGTAGCGCTGGTCGACCGTGGGCCGCTCGGGGGGCTCTGCATCCTGCGCGGCTGCATGCCCAGCAAGACGCTGCTCGCCTCCAGCGACGCGCTGCAGGATATGCGCGACGCCGCCGAGCTCGGCATCCACGCAGGCGAGATTACGGTGGACTTTCCGCACGTCGCGCGGCGCAAGCGCGAACTCGTCAAGGAGTTCGCCGGGTTTCGCATCGAGGGCATCCGCAATTTCCCGCTATACGAAGGACCGGCGCGCTTCCTCTCGCCCCACGTGCTGCACGCCGGCGACGGCGTGGTTCTCGAGGCGGCGAAGTTTATCGTGGCAACGGGGAGCGTCGTCGCGCCTCCGGCGATCGAGGGCCTCGCTCAAGCGGGGTTCATCGATAGCGACGGCGCGCTCGACATAGGAACGCTTCCAAAGTCGCTGATCGTCTTGGGCGGCGGCTACATCGGCTGCGAGCTCGGTCAGTTCTTCGCGCGCATGGGAGTGAAGACGACGATCGTGTTGCGCAGCCCCCATCTGCTCTCCGGCGAGGATCACGATATCGGCGATGCGCTCACGGCGTACTTTCGCGAGGAAGGCATCGAGGTGCTGACGGGAACCCGCGTGCTGCGCGCGAGCACGCGCGCCGGAAGGAAAGTCGTGCACGTGCGGACCGGCGACGTCGATGCCGAGATCGATGCCGAGGAGATCCTCTACTGTTTGGGTCGCGTTCCAAACGTTGCCGGCCTCGGCTTGGACGAAGCCGGCATCGCGTATCACCCGATTGCCGGAATCGAGGTGGACGACACGATGCGCGTCGCCGGTGATCCTAACGTCTTTGCGATCGGCGACGTAACGGGGAAACATCTGCTGGTACACGTGGCGATCTACGAAGGCGAGATTGCGGCCCGCAACGCGGTGCTGGGCGGCCGGGAGCGGGCGGTTTACGATCTGCAGAAGACGCATACCATCTTCAGCGAACCGCAGGTTGCGGTGGCGGGGATGACGGAACGCGAGCTGCAGGCGGGCGGGGTCGCGTACGTGAAGGGGCGCTACGCCTTCGCGGAGCACGGCAAGGCGCAATGCCTCGGGAAGACCAAGGGTTTCGTGAAGATGATGGCATCGCCGCTGGACGGACGGATTCTCGGCGCCGCCGTAATCGGAGCGTATGGTTCCGATCTCATCCACGAGGTTGTCGTCGCGATGCACTACGGTGCGAGCGTTCAAGAGTTCATGCGAATACCGCACCTGCACCCGACGATGGCCGAGATTTGGACGTACCCCGCAGAGGAGTGCGCGGCGCAGATGCTTGCGGGGGCGCCGGTCGAGCCCGAGCCGGGGATTGCACGCAGTGGAATCGCTCGGTAGCGAAAGTTCCGGCGCGCGGCCGTTCAACCTCGCGATCGTTCAGACCAAGCCGCATAAGGGACGCTATCGCGAAAACCTCGACGCGTTGCGCGAGGTTTTCGCGCAGATCGGCGAGCGGCCGACCGATCTCGTCGTGTTGCCGGAGGCCGCGCTCACCGGGTATTTCTTGGAAGGCGCGGTCTACGAGCTCGCGCTCGCTGCGGATAACTTTGCGACGGACCTCGCGCGTGCGTGGTGCGGCGTAAACGGCGGGCGCGCGGTCGATATCGCCTGTGGCTTTTATGAAAACTTCGAGGGAACCTATTACAACAGCGCCGTCTACCTGCGTGTCGAGGGAACGGCGGCACACGTACTGCACGTGCATCGCAAGCTCTTCTTGCCGACGTATGGCGTATTCGACGAAGAACGCTTCCTCTCGCGCGGCCGGCGCCTGCAGACTTTTGAAACGCGCTTGGGGCGCGCGGCGATGCTCATATGCGAGGATATCTGGCACTCGATCGTACCCACGGTGGCGGCGGTCAAAGGCGCGCGCCTCCTGATCGTGCCGAGTGCGGCACCGGGGCGGGGCGTGGAATCGGGGGATGAGCTCGCGAGCGTCGTGCGCTGGCGCTCGATCCTTCAATCGACGGCCGCCGAGCACGGCGTCTACATCGTCTACGCGGGGCTCGCCGGGTTCGAGGGCGGCAAGGGGATGACCGGTTCGTCCTGCGTGGTCGACCCCTGGGGAGGCATCGTCGTTGCGGCGCCGCTTCTCGGAGCGTTCGTGCTGCGCGCGCAGATCGACCCGCGCGAGATCGATCTGGCACGGGCAACCCTC
>JAJXWN010000151.1 GCA_021781595.1 bacterium
GAAACCGTCGGGAGAATCGTGGGAGCACTTCGTCCATCTGCGCGAAAAGATCGCACCGGGCCGGACGGACGTGACGAGCTGGCCCGACCTGCTGGATCTGGACGAGAAGCGCTCGGTTCCGCAGCGCGTGCACGCCTGAGCGTCGTTCGCGCCGTCGTCGAGTACGACGGCACGGCCTTCTGCGGGCTGCAGTATCAGCCCGCAGTTCGTACCGTGGCGGGCGAATTGGAGCGCGCGCTGAGCGCGCTCCTCGCCGAGCCCATCAAGATTTCGGCGGCGGGGCGCACCGATGCCGGCGTTCACGCAACCGGCCAAGTCGTCTCGTTTAGCACCGTGCGCGCCTTCCCGTTCGAGCGGCTGGCGCTCGCGCTCAACCACGAACTGCCCGGCGACCTGCGCGTGCGCGCTGCGGAGCAGGCGCCCGAGCGCTTCTCGGCTCGTTTCTCTGCGGTCGAACGCACGTACGTCTATGCGATTCTCAACCGTCCGGGGCCGTCGGCGCTGCTGGCGCGGTACGCCTACCACGTCTGGACGCCGCTGGACGTCGATCGGTTCGAAGCCGGCGCGCGCCACCTGATCGGCGAGCACGATTTTCGTTCGTTCTGCGGATCGCTTCCGCAGAGCGGCCCGACGCGGCGCTGCGTCAAAGCGGTGACCATCGAGCGGCGCGGCGATCTGGTGCGAGTCTCCGTCTGCGCCGACGGCTTCTTGCACCGAATGGTGCGCACGATCGTCGGGACGCTGGTGGAGTGCGGGGTCGGGCGGCGGGACCCCAAGGCGCTCCCCGCCGTTCTGAACGCGCAGATGCGCGGAGCCGCCGGGCTTACCGCACCGCCTCAGGGGCTCTACCTCGCCGGCGTGCGTTACGGCGACGGCTTCGATTCGTTTCGGGAGCCGCCGCTCTTCGCATAGGCGCGTTCATGGCCGGACGGCGTACCCGAGGCGTTCGAAGAAACCGAGCAGCGCGATGAGCGCGCTTGGCGAGAGCGCGGCGCCGAAGGTCTGCCGTACCAGGCGATCGGCTGTGGGAACGGCCTGTGCGAGGCGCGCTCTCCCGGCCTTGGAGAGCCCGATGTAGCTCGCGCGGCCGTCGCGTTCGTGCGCGACGCGCTCGACCAGGCCGTCCCGTTCCAGCGGGAGGACCCCCCGCGTGATGCCGGAAGGCGTGAGGAGGAGGCGCTGGGCCAGATCGATCGAGCGCAGCCGGCCGCCCCGCACGCAGCCCAGTTCGATCAGGATCAGGAGATCGGTGTAGCCGATCCCGTGAAGCGCGCGCAGCCCCGCATCGAGCTCGCGGCGCAGCCACGCATCGGCCCGCGAGAGCCCAACGGCCAGGGCGATCGATTCCGTGAGCATCGAAGCGAGTATATGTGATTGCACAAATACTTGTCAAGAATAATCGAGACCGTTTCCCTTGACTCCGCACGAGCCTTCCGATACACTAATGCGGCTGCCAAAGTAAGGATCTAGAGAGATGCGCACCTACCAACAGAAAACCGCGGAGACCAAGCACGACTGGTACGTCGTCGACGCTGCCGGGCAGCGCCTCGGCACGCTGGCCGTGCGCATCGCGCGCGCGCTCTCCGGCAAGCACAAGCCGACGTGGACGCCGCACATCGACGACGGCGATCACGTGATCGTGATCAACGCGGAGAAGATCGAACTGAGCGGCAACAAGTGGGATCAAAAAGTCTATTACCGTCACAGCGGCTTCCCCGGCGGTCTCAAGATCGAGACGGCCAAGCAGGTGAAGGAGAAGCATCCCGAGCGGCTCATCGAGCGCGCCGTTCGCGGAATGCTTCCCACCAATCGCATGCGGGACGTGCAGCTGACGCGTCTGAACGTCTATTCGGGACCGGCCCACGCGCACGCCGCGCAGCAGCCGAAGCCCCTGGCCTAGGAGAGAACGTGTCCGATATTTTTCAAGGCACCGGCCGCCGCAAACGCTCGATCGCGCGAGTCAACGTCTCGCTCGGCGAAGGCGCGATCACCATCAACAAACGGCCGATCGACGAGTACTTCCCGCGCCAGACGCTGCAGCAGATCGTGCGGCAGCCGCTCGAAGCGACCGGGAGCACCGCGCGCTTCAACATCGACGTGAAGACCGAAGGCGGCGGAATCGCCGGCCAGGCCGGCGCAGTGCGCCACGGCATCGCGCGCGCTCTCGTGCTGATGGACGAATCGCTACGCGAGGTGCTGCGCCGTCACGGCTTGCTCACGCGCGACCCGCGAGAAAAAGAGTCCAAGAAGTACGGCCGCAAACGCGCCCGCAAACGCTTCCAGTTCAGCAAACGCTAACCCGCGCTGTCATCCTGAGCCCGTCGAAGGATGAGCGTGTCGAAGGGTAACGAGGAGCCGCCGCGCGGCTCCTTTGCGTTTTGGCTGACGCTGCTGCTCGAGGTGGCGGCTATCGCCGGCGGGACTGCAGCCGCCGTGTGGCGTCCGAGCGCAGGCTGGGTGGAACGCTCGTTCAGCAACGGATACTATCCGCACTGGGAACGCGCGCTCCACGCGATCACGCGCGAGGTACCTTTCTCGCTCGGCGATTTCGTTGTGCTCGCGGGTGTCTTGGCGATCGTCTTGCGGAGTATCGCGCAGATCCGGCAGGCGCACCGCACGCGCTCGTTGCGGTCCATCGCGCGGCTGGCGCTCGACCTCGCGGCGGTCGCCGGGTTTTACGCCGCGTGGTTCTACGCCGGCTGGGGCTGGGCTTACGACCGCCCGCCGTTGCAGGACCGCACGGCGTATCGCGCGAGCCGCGTCACGCCTGCGGCGATCGGCGCGCTGCGCGCGCGCGCGATCGCCGAGGTGAACCGGCTCGCACCGCTCGCGCATGCCCGGCACGAGAGCGACCCGCACCTCGATCGCACCCGGCTGCGCGAGGCGTGGCTGCCGGTGGTGCGGCGGCTGGGCGATGCGTGGACACCGGCGGTCGGGCGGCCCAAACCGACGCTCGCCGATCCGTTCATGAACGCGACCGGCACCAGCGGCTTCATCAACCCATTCACGCTCGAATCCCAGCTGGCATCGGATCTGTTGTGGTTCGAGCGGCCGTTTTCGCTCGCGCACGAATGGAGCCACGCGGCGGCCTTCAACCGCGAGGACGAAGCCAACTACATCGCCGCCGTAACCTGCCTGCGCGATCCCGGCGCGGTCGCGCGATACTCCGGCTGGCTCGAACTCTTTCTCTACCTTCCACCCGAGAAGTCGTACGCAAAGTCCACGTTCGTGCCGCTCGTATGGCGGGATTTCGCGGCGCTGCGAGCGCGCAACGCGCGGCGCATCAATCTCTCGCTTTCGCGCTTCTCGTGGCACGTCTACAACCGCTACCTGCAGAGCAATCACGTCGCCTCGGGCATCGCCAACTACGACGAGGTCACGCGGCTGTTCGTCGGCATTCCGCTCGACCGCCGCGGCCTTCCCGTCACATCGCGGTAACGCGCGCGCCGCACTTCGGCAAGACGGTACGCGTACTGTGGAGGCATGTTTGACGTAGCAGCAACTCTGCGCGGCGCGCTCGGCGCTGCGCGCACGGCTCTCGACGCGGCCGCATCGGAGACCGCCCGCGAGCAGGCGCTCGACCCAACCCGCGCGACCGATGCGACGATGGCGCTGGTCGCGCAGCGCGCGCTCTTCACCGAAGCCTTGCTCGGGGCCGTGCATGCGCGGCTCGCGGAACTCAAGGCGGTGACGCGATGAGCGTCTTCGACGTGCTGCAGGCTGCGGCCGGCGGCATGGAGGCGCAGCGCGCCGCGCTCGACGTGGCCGCGCGCAACGTCGCCGCCGCCGAGGCCGCGGGTCCCAAAGGCGGCTACGAACGGCTCGTCCCGCAGTTTCGGCTCGTGCGGCAGGGCGAGACGCAAAGCGTGGCCTTTGCCGGCACGCGCGCGCAACGCGGCAGCGACGTCGACGTCGTCACCGAGATGATCGCCGTCATGAACGCCTCGCGCGCCTACGAAGCCAACGCCTCGGTCTTCGATGCCGGCAAGCAGCTGGCGGAGCGCACGATCGAGATGGGGCGCCTATGAGAGCCGAAGCGCTCGTTCCCGATCTGCCGCTCCCCACACGCGCACCATCCGCCGGCGACGCTTCCGCGTTCGCTCGCGCACTCGACGGCGCCGGCGCGGCGCTGAATCGCGCGGAAAACGCGGAAGACGCGTTTGGCGCCGGCGGCGGCGATCTGCAGACGGCGGTCTACGAGCGCGCGCGCGCCGACGTCATCCTTGCGGTAGCGACGGCGGCGGCGCAGCGTACCGCCCAAGCGCTGCAATCGATACTGAACATGCAGGTGTGAGCGTGACCGCCATAGCGTTCTTCACGCGCTGGAGCGCGCTGCCGCCGTCCGCGCGTATCGCCGCGGTGCTCGGCGGCGCCGTCGTTCTCTGCGCGCTCGTGGCCGTCGCACTCTTCACCCACTCCGCACGCAGCGCGCTCTTCGCGGGTAGGCTGTACCCCGAGCAGCTGGCCGAGGTGCAGGAGCATCTCGCGAGTTGGAACGTGCCGTTCACGCCGTCCGCCGACAACGTGCTGGTCGATGCGGGGCGCCGCAGCGATCTGCTGCTGCGCTTATCGCTCGCGGGCGTGCCGCACGCGCACATCGCGAGCAGCGGCGACGTACTGGCGAAGGTGAGCGCGCTGACGCCGCAGGCGGTGATCGACGAGCAGACGCGCGCCGGTCTCGCCGGCGACATCGAGCTCGGGCTGCGCGGCATCGACGGCGTCGACGATGCGCGCGTCATCGTCGCTCCGGCGAAGCCGGGCTACTTCGCCGACGAACGGCCGCACGATCCGAGTGCAAGCGTCCGGCTGCGCTTGCGGCCGGGCGCGCGCCTGACGCGCGCGGCGGTCGCCGGGATCGGCGCCTTCGTTGCGGCGAGCGTTCCCGGGCTTAGCGCGGGCCGCGTCACCATTCTCGACGACCGCGGCCTCGCGCTCGGAACCGCCGGCGACGACGGCGGCGACGCCGCCGATCTGCAGGCGCAGCTCCAGAGCGCGCTCGATACGGCGATCGGTCCGGGTGCGTCGATCGTGCGCGTGCGCGTCGAACGCGACCAGCGAGCGCGCAGCAGCCGCGAGGTGCGGCGCATGCCGCTGACGGGCGCGCCGATCGGCCTCACGAACGACGCGGAATCGTATGCCGGCGGTGGCAAGCAGTACGAGCATACGATCCGGCACGTCGATCGCGGCAGCGACACGCGCGACGTTACGACGACCGTGCAGCCGGGCCGGGTCGCGCGCATCTCGGTCGCGATCTTCGTCGATGCGGCCCGGCGCGCGAACCTCTACACGGTGCGCGCGCTGGCGGCGGCCGCCGCGGGCATCGACCCGCGGCGCGGCGATACGATCGCGGTGCAAGCGATCGATTTCACGCGGGTGCCGCTTCCGCGCAAGGACGGGTGGTGGCTCGCCTACGGCGCGATCGTCCCGCTCTTGCCGACTCTCGTGCTGGCGCTGGCCGCGTTGATCGCGCTGCGATTCGCGAGCGCTCCTGCGCAAGCGCTCGTGCGGGCGCTGGTGGAGCGCGCCGGGATCGCTCGCGCGACCGCGGCCGCTGCCGGCGTCCCACCGGCCCGCGTGCGCGCCTGCCTGCAGGGCGAACCGCCGCACGCCGCAGCCGCCGTCATCAGCGCGTTGCCGGCCGCGACCGCCGCAGCGGTGCTCGATCTCTACCCCGCGCACGAGCGCGCCGACATCGTGCGCCGCATGCAGCGCGCGCCGTCGCCGCTTTTTTCCGATGCGGAG
>JAJXWN010000152.1 GCA_021781595.1 bacterium
TCCTGGCCGCGATTGCGTTGGCGGTGATTCTCGGGACCGCCATTCTGCAGAATCGCTTCGCACCGCCGGCGATGGATATGGCCGCGATGTCAGACGTGCCGGGGACCGCTCCCATCCCCGTCACACTCGCGCCCGCGCGCGCGGCCGGCGACGATCGTCAAGTCACTGCGCCCGGCGTGGTGGAAGCGTACTACATGCAGGACGTTGCGGCCAGAACGACCGGCGTCCTACGAGACGTCTTCGTCTATAACGGCGATCTCGTCAGCGCCGGCCAGGCCGTCGCCGTTATCGACGAACCGGATCTGGCGGCGCAGGCGGCGGCGGCTCGCGCGGGCTGGCAATCGGATCTCGCCTCGGCGCGCGCCGCAAGCATCGCAGCGCGGCAAAGCGCTCCCAATGGCGTTGCGATCGCGCGAGCGGAGTTGACTGCGAGAGAAGAGCAAGCTCGCTACTGGCGTGGCGAGCTGGCACGCGAGCGGTTCTTGCTTGCGCACGGTGCCGTATCACCGCAGGAATTCACGGACGAGCGCGCCCAGGCTACGGCGGCGTTCTCGGCTGCGCAAGCGGCGCGCAAGGCGCTGGCCGGTGCGAACGCTCAAGTTTCGATAACGCGAGCGCAGGCGCAAGCGGCGCGAGAACGCGCGGCCGCCGCGGCTTCGAACGCGGCCGCCCAAGAAGCGCTGGCCGGCTACACACGCCTTGTCGCGCCCGGCGATGGCGTCGTCGTGAAGCGTCTGGTCGATCCGGGCAGCACCGTGCAGGCCGGGACACCGGTGCTTCGGATCGCGGTCGTGAAGGAGGTTCGCATCGCGGCGAACGTCGCGCAGGAGTATCTGCGCGGCATTGCCGTGGGAGCGCGGTTCGATGCGACGGTTGACGGCGGTGCCACGATACGCGCACGCGTGACGTCCGTGCAGCCGGCTGCCGATCCGGCGACGCATACGGCAATCGTCGAAGCCGTCGTCGCCAATCCCGGCGACCGTTTGCGCCCCGGCATGTACGCGAGCGTTACGATCGAGGTGCACTGGGCGCAGATGAACGGGGCGCTGCAAGTCCCGTCCGGCGCGGTCGTTGGGAGCGCCGGCGATGCCTCCGTGTGGACGGAAGTCCGCGGCACCGCTCATCGCATCCCCGTTGCGGTACTCTACGACGACGGCCGGCAAGCGTCGGTGAAAGGCGCGCTGAAACGCGGAGATCTGGTCGTCGTGGAAGGTGCACAGAATCTGCAGGAAGGCCAGCCGATAACGCGGGTGCGCGCGCACTCGTGAACGGCAGATTCTCGGTTCCGGCCTGGGCGTTGCGCAACCCGCACGCGGTTATGGCCCTCTACATCGGGCTGGTTGCGGCTGCGATCGCGAGTGCGCTCTTCGTCCTTCCGACGCGCATGATGCCCTACGTCGAGAGCCCGCAGATCGCCGTCGTCACGATGGTCCCCGGCTACTCTCCGCAAGACGTCGAGACGTACTTCTCCAAACCGATGGAAGAGCGGATGACCGATCTGCAGGGCGTCCGCTACGTCAAGTCGATATCGCAACCGGGCCTCTCGATCGTCACGCTGCAGTTCCATTACGGCTACGATATGCGCCGGGCGCTCGTGGACGTGCAGCAACTCGTGCAGCAGGCGCAGGCCGATCTGCCGTACGATCGGGCGAACCTGAAGCCCTCATGGGTCATTCCGGTAGACCCGCTCAACACACCGGTCCTCCAGCTCGCCGTTTCCGGCGCCGGGTGGAACCCGCTGGACCTGCGTCAGTTCGCCGCGAACCAGGTCGTGAGAGATCTGAAGACGGTACCGGACGTAAAAACGGTGCAGGTCTTCGGTGGGCGCGAGCGCCAGCTAAAGGTTATCGTCGGCCGGAGCAAGGCCGCGTCATACGGCCTCTCGCTGCTCGACGTCAAGGACGCGATCGACCGGCAGAATATCAGCCGGCCGGCGGGCACCATCACCGGCGGATCGCGGGAGACGCTCGTGCTCGGGCCTAACCGCGTAACGCTGGCTTCGCAGATGCTCGCTTACCCGCTCGCAACGGTCGGCGGCCGCACCGTCTACCTTCGAGACGTCGCAAGCGTGGTTGACGGCCCGGCCGAGCAGCGTTCCATATACGAGTTCGATGGGAAACCCGCTGTCGAAGTTTCGGTGATCGAAAATCCGACGGCGAGTTCCCCGCGCGTGATTGCGGCGGTCATGCAGCGCGTCGCCGGGATCGAGCGGGCGCATCCCGGGCTGAAGTTCACCCCCGCGTACGACAACGCGCGTTTCGTCTCGGCTCTGCAGCGCAACATGTATGAAGAGTTGCTCGTCAGCGTCGTGCTGGCAGGCCTCGTGCTTTTGATTTTCCTCGAAGACGTGAGCGCGACGCTCATCGTCATGACGTCGATCCCGACCTGCCTGGGCATCGCCATACTTCTCTTCGCGCCGATGGATTTTTCGATCAACAGCTCGACGCTCGTCGGCCTGCTGCTGGCGATCGGGCGGCTCGTGGACGACTCCATCGTCGTCATTCACTCCGTCCACCGGCAGCTCGCGAAGGGCAAACCGCCGGCGCAATCTGCAGTGGACGGAACCCTTGAAGTCATCCTGCCGATCGCTGCGGCGACCGGCGTGATGATCGTGGCGGTCTTCCCGCTGATGACCAGCGGCGGCATCACGCAGATCATGTTCGCCGGCTTGGTCTGGCCGATCATCTTCGCGCTACTCGCGTCGCTCCTGGTTTCGGTCACGCTCACGCCGCTGCTGGCCGCTCACCTCTTTTACGGGGTGGGGCTGGCGCCGGCGTGGCGGACACGTCTGGACGTTGCGGTTGCGAAGGTCCTCGCGCCCGCACATCGCGGGCTCGAGCGCCTCGAGGCGGGCTACGGTTCTGCGTTGCGGTGGAGTCTGCGCAACCGCGTTACGGTGCTGGCCGCTGCCGCTATTGCAACCTACCTGGGCATCGCGCTCTTCCCGTTCATTGGAAGCGAGATGATGCCGCTCGCCGACACCGGCCAGGCAAGCGCCTATCTCGAAGCCGACCCGGGCACCTCCTTCGCCGCGATGCGCAAGAAGGCGGAGGAGTTCGAGCGCATCCTGCTCGCGCAGCCAGAGGTGCAGAAAGTATCGGCGGAGATCGGCGAGCAGACCGGCGAGACATATTTCACGGGGCAGGCGATGAACGGCGTGGACGCCGCCTCGTTTCTGATCACGCTCACTCCGAAGGGGCAACGCCGGCGGACGATTTGGCAGGTCATGGACGCGGTCTACAAGCAAACGACGCAAACGGTTCCGGGCCTGCGCCGCGTTGCGCTGCAAGCGATGGGCAGCGACGTGATGTCGACGACCGCCGCCCCGGTGGATCTGTTGGTTTACGGTCCAAACCTGGTCGAGTTGCACGAGCTCGCCGGGCAGCTCGCGGCGATCGCCCGCGGCGTTCCGGGCCTGGTTCAAGTGGGCACCTCGTCGGCGCTCGAGCAACCCGAAGAACGAGTGATCGTCGACCGGACCCGCGCTTCGCAGCTCGGGCTCACGCCCGACGACGTTCTGTCGCAGGCGTATTACGCGACGCACGGCGGCCTGACGACGCAGTATTTCAATCCGGAGAACCTTCGTCACGACACGATCTTGGTTCGCTACGCGCGGCGGGAACGCAACGTGACGGGCGATCTCTCGACCGTGCAGATCGTCGGCAAGGACGGCGCGGTCGTGCCGCTGCGCGCAGTGGCACGCATCGAACGCTCGGTCGGTCCGACGCTTATCGAGCACCACGATCTACGGCGTACGGTTTCGGTGCTCGGATACTATCGCAAGGGTGGTCCGGGAACGATGGCGCTCGAGACGAGCGTGGAGATGAGCGCGCTCGCGCAGATTTCGTTCCCCGTCGGCTACGGCATCGAATTGCGCGGCGACATGACCGAGATGACGTCGAGCTTCGCGCGCCTCGTCGATGCCATGAAGCTCGCGATCGTCTTTGTCTTCCTTCTGCTCGTCGCGCAGTTTCGGTCCTTCGTGCGGCCGCTGGAGATGCTGTTCGCGATTCCGCTGGAACTTCTGGGCATCTTCGGCGCCTTGCTGCTCGCGCACCAGAACTTCTCGACGGTCTCGATTCTCGGCATCGTGGTCGCGAATGGAATGGCCGTGAGCAATGCGATCCTTCTGCTCGATCTAATCGTCCGCAAACGCAAGGAAGGAATGGAACGCGACGCCGCAATCTTGGACGCGGGCCCGATTCGTCTGCGGCCAATCCTGATGACGACGATCGTAAGCGTCGTGGTACTCGTTCCCGTCGCGTTCTTCCCGAAGACTGGACTTGACGCATACTCCTCGCTTGCGACCGTGATCATCGGCGGCCTGACCATCTCCACGGTGCTCACGCTCTTGGTCGTTCCCGTTCTGCACGCGAGTCTCGACGATCTCGGTCTTTGGTGGAGGGCGCGGGGCGCCCGGCCTGCGACGGAGCCGCGCGATGCGTAAGGCGGCGTCGGCCGCCGTACTCGTCGCGTTGCTTTCGCGCGCGGCCTTGGCGGATTCGCGCCCCGCCCAAGTATGGAACGGACCGCTCACGCGCGTGCAAGCGATAGCACTCGTAACGAGCCAGGGCTTTGAGGTACGCATCGCGCGCGCGGATGCGCAGGCGGCGTCCGCGGCGGCGCGCGGAGACCGGGCCGGAATCTTGCCGGAACTCTCGGTTGCGGGAACGGCAAACGCCGTCAACATTCCTCAGCTTGGGATGCCCGTTGCGCGCCAAACCTACGCCGGCGCCTCGCTCGCGATTCCGCTCGTGAACCTTCCCGCAGCGGCGCAGGCTCGCGCCGGAAGATTTTCAGCCGCGGCGGTATCGGAGGATCTGTCGGCAGCAACCAACGATGCCGCGTTTGCGGCGGTGCAGGCGTACGATTTAGCCGTGCTCGCGGCGTCCGTCGCCGCTGCCCGCAAAGCCGACGTCTCCGAACAACGAGAGAACGTGCGCGTGGTCGCGTTGCGCGTGCGAGCGGGCAAAGCCGCAACCTACGTGCTGGCCCAGGCACGTGCCGCCCTAGCGAATGCCGAGCAGACGGAGGAGGATGCCGATGCACGGCGGGACGAGGCGCGCAACGACCTCTTGACTTTGCTCGATCTCGGTCTGCGATCGCGAATGACGCTTGCGGACAGTCTCGATCCGCAGCCGTTCGACGACACGTTTCCCTCGCTTGCCGCGCGGGCCTCACGGCAACGCCCGGAGATCGCCGCCGCGCGTTCGCGCGTCGAGGCCGCCGAGTCCACACTGCGCGCGGCGAAGGCCGCCTACGCGCCGCTGGCGACGCTCTCCGCCCAAACCTATAACGGAGCCTCGGCTCCTCCGCTCGGCGCGGCCGGTTCGCAGATCGGCGTTACAGTCTCGTTGCCGGTTATCGACGGCGGCGCGCGGGGCGCTGCCGTTGCGCGAGCCGATGCGGAACTCGCCAAGGCGCGGATCGAGTTGGAGCAACGCGAGCTTTCGGTGCGGCGGGACGTCGCCAATGCTTGGCGCGAACTCGAGGCTGCGCGGCGCAACGTGGAAACCGCGCAAACCGGTCTTGTCGACGCCAAAAGGACGTTGAGCGTAACACAACTGCGTCAGCGCTCCGGCAAAGGGATCCAACTCGAAGTTCTCGATGCGTTAGCGGTTACCGCAAACGCCAGAGAGGCCGTGCTGCGTGCGCAAGCGCGTTTCGATATC
>JAJXWN010000153.1 GCA_021781595.1 bacterium
CTAGTGTGCTGAACCATAATTGGCGTGACATGATCCAGCGAGGGACTTTTCGTCGGGGCGAGGCGCGAAGAGGGAGCAACGCCGTAGCGTTGTGACCGATGAGCAACGAAACACCGGCGGAAAGGACCCGCTGGGCATGTCACGCCAATTATGGTTCAGCACACTAGATGGAAGTGGGTTTTGGAAGGTTCGCCTCGAGCGAGCGTGCAAACCGAACGAATCTCATGACAGCCGTAACCGCCGCCAAGCGCCCGCGCGTGATGTCGGGAATGCGCCCGACCGGGCGCCTGCACATCGGCCACTACTTCGGCGTGCTCACGCAGTGGGCGCGCTACTGCCGAACCGCCGACGCGTATTTCGAAATCGCCGATCTGCATGCGTACACGACCGGATTTTCCGATCCGCAAGCCATTCGCGACGCGCGCAACGAGATGGTGATCGATTGGCTCGCGGCCGGCGTCGACCCGGGCAGTTCGACGTTTTTTCTGCAATCGGGCATCCCCGAGATCTCGGAGCTGCAGGTGTTGCTGGGCATGATTGCGCCGGTCTCGTGGCTGGAGCGCGTGCCGACGTATAAAGGGCAGATCGAAGCGCTTGGACAGGAGATCGCCACCTACGGTTTTCTGGGCTATCCGCTACTGCAGCTCTGCGATATTGCGATCTTCCGCGGCGAAGAAGTTCCCGTAGGCCGCGATCAGGCGGCACATCTGGAGTTCGGGCGCGAGGTGGTGCGGCGCTTCAACTACTTGTACGGTGGGGGCGAGCAGATTCTGGTCGAGCCCAAGACGATGATATTGGAAGAGGCCGCGGAAGTGCCCGGTACCGATGGCCGCAAGATGAGCAAGTCCTACAACAATGCGATTCTACTTGCCGACGACGAAGCGACGACGACCGAAAAAGTGCGGAGCATGGTGACCGATCCGAAGAAGATCCGGCGTAACGACCCGGGCAATCCCGAAGTCTGCTCCGTCTTCGCGCTGTGGAAGCTGGTCGAACCGCAGCACGTCGCGCCGGTCGACCGTGACTGCCGCTCCGGAGTGCTGGGCTGCGTGCAGGACAAGGGTGACCTGGCCGAGGCGCTCAACGCTTATTTGAAGCCGATCCGCGAGCGCCGCGCCCTCTACGCGGCCGATACCGCGCAGGTGGAGCGCATCATCGCCGAGGGAACGCAGCGCGCTCGCGAGGTTGCGCGGCAGACGATGATTAACGTCCGCCGCGCGATGCGCTTGCTATGATCGAGTGCGGTGCATCATCATCCGTGGACGCATGGGCATCATCATGCCGCCGCCCGGAGATGTAACCCGCAACAGTAGACGGCCGGCGTCTGGCTTCGGATGCGCCTGGTGCCCGGCGTTAGGCCGGCGCATCGGGTGCATCTCCATCGCGCGCATCTTCGGATGAGCGGCCATGAATTGCTTTCGCGCGGCGAGCCATTCGGCGTGCATCTTCATGTGCGCGCTTTTCGCGGCACCCAGAATCGCTCGCGATTCCGCCGGCGATAGCGCTGCGTCGAGCCGCTGTGCGGCGCTGCGGAGATTCGGTTTCATGGCGGTGGCGAGCTGACCGGCAATGCTTGCCAGCAACGCGCGGTGCGCGGGCGTCAGTGCCTCGAGCATCTGCGTGCGCTCGGTGCGGTGGATCTGGAGCATCTGCCGGTGCATCTGCTTCATCTGCTGCCGCATCGCGGGGCTTGGCTGCGGCGGCGCGTTCTGTGCGATCGCCAGGGAGGTTGTGGTGCCGACCATCGCGGTCAGCGCCAGGATTGCGAGGTGTTTCATGCCCTCATCCTGCAACGCGAACCTGGGGCAACGCTTGGAAGCAGCAGGCGTGCGCTCTCCTTTGCTGGAGACGCAAGCCGGCCGTTCGCGCTCGTTGAACGTCACGCCTAACCATCCGGATGTCGTATGGCGTTAGGGTTGCGTCCAGCAGGATTTTGCAGGTACCGCGCGCCTTGACGACGTGGACGTGCGCCTTATGCCCCCGCTCGTCGCAACCTGTTAACTTGGAAAACTCATGCTTCGACAAGTTCAGCATGACAAGGGGAGTGGAGCGCTACTTTGCGTTAGGCTTTGAAAAGCGGGAGGGAGCGCGCCATCTGCGCGAGCGCGTAGTCGATGTCTTCCAGCGACGCGGCGTACGAGAAGCGCAGATACCCGTTGCCGGCCGCGCCGAAGGCCGAGCCACCCAAGCACGCGACGCCGCCCTCGCCGAGCAGATATGCGGCCAGCGCCTTGTCGTCGGCCGAGATCTTCGAGACGTTGGGGAATGCGTAGAACGCTCCTTCGGGCATCGTGCACGAGATGCCCGGCAACGCGTTTAGGCCGCCGACCAGGCGGTCGCGGCGCTGGCGAAAGATATCGTTCATGCGGCGGACGGGCTCGTCCGGTCCCTGCAGTGCGGCGATGCCGGCGCGCTGTACGAACGTCGCGACGCACGAGAACGTATTATTGTTGAAAAGCGTCACGACCTTAGCGATCGGTTCGGGCAGGATCGCGTAACCCAAGCGCCAGCCGGTCATCGCATACGCCTTCGAGAAACCGTCGACCACGATGGTGCGCTCGCGCATGCCCGGAAGCGCGGCTATCGAGCTGAACTCACCTTCGTAGAAATTTCGGCTGTAGATTTCGTCGGCGACAACTAGGAAATCGTGGCGCTGCGCGAGTTCGGCGATGCGCTGCAGATCCGACTTCGCGAGCACGCCTCCGGTGGGGTTGTGCGGCGAATTGATCATCACCGCTTTCGTCTTGCTCGAAACGCGGCGCTCGAACTCGTCGAGATCCATGCGCCAGTTCTTCTCTTCGTGCAGCGGAATGGCGACGATCTTCGCCTGCAAATAGCTCGCGCAGGAAGCGTAGGCGGGATAGGCGGGGTCGAAGTAGACGAATTCGTCGCCCGGATCGAGGATTGCCGAAAGGATGTTCCAGATGATCGGCTTCGCTCCGGGTGCAACCACGACGTTCTCGCGCGAGAAGGGTTCGACGTCGCGAAACGTTGCTGCGTAGGCGGCAACGACGTCGCGCAGCTCTGCGATACCGGCCGAGGGCGAATAGTGGGTGTAGTTTTCGCGAATGGCCGCTATGCCCGCTTCCTTGACGTGCTCGGGCGTATCGAAATCGGGTTCGCCGATCTCCATGTGCACGACGTGCTTGCCGGTCGCCTCGAGCGCTCGGGCGCGGGCCAGCACTTCGAAGGCGCTCTCGCTTCCGAGGCGCGAGATGGCCTCTGCGATACGGTCGGCGTTGGGTGCGAGCATAACGGCGTTACCTTTCAAAATGAGTCGAGCGCGGGTCAAGGTTGGTTGCCGGTGGCGGCGAACTCCCCGCGAGTCATGCGCGCCCTGACGGACTTATTCGCGACGGGAGCTGCGACGCTGCCCGAGGCTCTCCGAACGCTCGTCGTTTCGCCCGAGCGCGACTTGGAACCTGGAATGACGCTCCGCGCTGCCTTCACGTTCCGCAACCACGGCGGTGCGCCCGCGAGCGAAGTCCGCGTGCGCTTCAATGCGGCTCTCGGTTTGAACTACATCGCCGGCTCCGCCCGCCTCAACGGCACCGCGATCGCCGACGAACCGGACGGCTCGCCGCTGCTCGCCCACGGAGGCGCGCTCGCTGGCGACGTGGCGCCGGGCGAAGAGTGCCGCGTCGAGATCGCATACGGCGTTGCGGGCCCGCTCGAAAACGGGTCGCTCGTCACGGTGCAGGCGGCCGTCGCCGCACGCGAGATCCTGCCGGTGGGATCCAACGTGGTGCGCTTGACGGCGCGCACCGCGCCGGAACTGCGCAATGCGCCGACCGGCGTCGCGATAGAGGCCCCGCACGACGCGCGTCCGGGAGACGAAGCCATCGTCAGCGTGCGCGTGCACAACGCGGGAGCGTCGAGTGCCCGAGCGGTCGTCGTGACCGTACCGGTGCCCGACGGCACGACCTACGTCCCGAACTCCGCGCGCATCGGCGATCAGCCGAGCGAGCCGCCGCCGTTCGCCGTGCCGGTGCTGCCGGCCGGGGCGACGGTGATCTTCACCTATCGCGTGCGCATCGACGACCCACTCCCCGGCGGCACGCTGATCTCCGCCTCGGCGCAGATAGCCTCCGACGAGACGCCCGCCTTCGCGCTGGCGCCCGCGGGGCTGGCCGTGCGCTCGGCGCCGGCCTTTGGCGACGAGGAGGAGCTCTGTAGCGTGGAGCCCGCCCGCGACGTCGAGCCCGGTGCGCGCGTGACGATTCGCCTGCGTGCCGTCAACACCGGCAGCGCGGCCGCGGAGCGGCTCGGCGTGGCGCTCGAGCTGCCGCCGGGCTTGCTGGCAGTCCGCGGCGCGGCACGTGCCGACGGCATGCCGTTGCGCGAGCGCCGGGGGGTGCCTTCGTACGGGCTTGGCCGTCTGGACGCCCGGACGAGCCTCGAGTTCACGGCCGAAGCGGTCGTGGCAAGCCCCATGCCGGATGGCGCCGAGCTGCCGGTCCGCGTCACGCTCTCCTGGTGGCCGGCGGCCGGCGCGCCTCCTGCTCGGCGCGTCTTCGAGCGGACGGTCGTCGTGCGCTCCCAGCCGTCCTTCGCTCCACGTACCAACGCCGTTCGAGCCGTCGGCGCATCGACCGTGCGCCCTTCGGAGCAGGTCGAGGCCCGGATCGTCCTTACCAACGGCGGCAGCGCGCCCGCAACCGACGCGGTGCTCCAACTTCACCTGGACCCCGCCTTCGACGGCGTGCATGTCGCCGAGAAAAACGTGCGCTTGCCGCTGCTTCCCGGGGCGGGCTCGGGCCCCGTCGATAGCGTCGAGCTAGGCACCATCGGTGCCTACGCTTCGCGCGCGCTGACCGTTCGCGCCCGCATCCGTTCGCCGTACGCCAACGGGAGCGAGGTCTGCCTCGGGGCGACCCTGCACGCGCGCGAATCGGGCGCGACGCCGCTTGGCCGGACGTGCTGGCGGGTTGCATCGGGGCCGCTCTTCTCGGCCGAGCGGTCGACGTTTGAGGCGATCTCCGCCGCTCGTCTGCGCCCCAATCACCTCGCCGACGTCTACCTGCGGCTGGTCAACGAAGGGACCGACGCCGCGCGAAACCTGCGGCTGCACATACGCCTCTGCGCGGGGGCCGTCCTCGAGAGCTTGGATGGCGCGCGGCGCGACGGCACGGCGCTGCTCGTCCCGGATCTCGCGGCCTTGGCGGAGACCGGGCTTCGATTGGGCGTGCGTCTGCCGCGCGATCTCTCGAGAACGCGGCCCGGGACGGTGGACGGTGTGCTTACCGCGGACGCGATGCTGCCCGTCCCGCTGCGCCGGCTCGTAATCGCAGCCGAAGGGGAGCCGGATTTCTCAGCCGGCACGCTCTGCTGCCAACCTGCCGGGGTTGCCGATGCCGGCGAGACGGTCGAGTTCGCACTCCTGCTCCGCAATGCCGGGGACGGCCGAGCCGACCGTGTCACAATCCATCCGGCACCCACAGAAGCGCTACTCTATCTCCCCAACAGCACCTCGGTGAACGGCGTCCCGCTGCGCGACGCCGGCGGCCGGGCACCTTTCGACTGCGAGTCGGGGATCGTGCTACGCGACGTCGATCCCGGAGTAGAAGCGACGGTTCGCTGGCGTGAGGTGCTTCGCAACGAAGCCTCTGCGGGTGAGCCGATCGTACGGATCGCGC
>JAJXWN010000154.1 GCA_021781595.1 bacterium
GCTGAAACCCCGCATGACCACCTCAAGTTCAAAAACGAGCGCTGCTTCGAGAAGGCTTTGCGTTTCCTCGAGCGTTTCCGCCGCGGCGACGCAGCCCGGCAAATCGGGAACGTAGGCCGAGTAGCCGTTGGCCGTCTTCTCAATCTTGATCTCGTAGTTCATTATTGCTTCAGCCCTGCTTGCTTCAAGATGCTCTTATATGTACCCGGATCGAGGTCCTGATGTTCCCTGCCGGCGATGGTGACGACACCTGGCTTGGTCGGATGAACAAACTGTCGGTGCGAACCCTTCTGCCGTCGTAGACGCCAGCCGTCTGCTTCAACTTTTCGTATCGCTTCCTTGATGGTTGTCGGCAAAGGTTGATCCGCCCATAACTCCTAAGTGCCCGTCCCCGGCTTTCGCTGAAGGAACGGCGAACCCGCTCTGTACCGTTCTGGTCTGCCCGCGCTGCTCAAGCAGAAGCCCAGCCGCCCAGGCAAGCGTGCCGCAGCGGCAGGCCCCCCGGCCGCACGCAAAGCGGAAGCATGACACGGGACGGCGGGGCCGTAAGATAGCACGGCCATGGAATTACGGATCGATCGGGGTGCCGTCGAGCGGTGCCGGGAGTTGGCACGGGCAATCGCGGCGCCGGTCAGCGAGTTCATCGCGGCGCATTCGACGGTTTCGGTCGAGCGTTCGGTGCTGCGCCTCTTGGGCGTGGACGGCGTAAGCACCGACGACGTGCCCGTGCCGAACCTCATCGTCGAAGCCCTCTCCCCGGAGGAGCGCGCCCGCGGCGCGGCGCTGGCGTTCGGCCGCGGACTGGCCGAGACTGGGCTCGAGCCGCAGGCGCTCGGCGAGGCCCTTGCGAGCGGCGAACTCAGCCTGAGCGCCTTCGCGCGCGTACCCGAGGAGCCGGCCCGCCGGGTCGTGGCGGCGTTCGTGGAACGGTCGCTCGCGCGCATCCGCGCGCGGCGCGAGGAGCGCGCGGAGAAGTTGACGCGTTTGCCGCAGCTGCCGCCGCCGCTGCTCTACGTGATCGTCGCGAGCGGCAACATCTACGAAGATCGCACCGCCGCGGTCGCGGCAGCCGAGGCGGGCGCGCAGATCGTCGCGGTGATCCGCTCGACGGGGCAGTCGCTGCTCGATTTCGTGCCCTTCGGCCCGACGACCGAAGGCTTCGGCGGAACCTATGCCACGCAGGCCAATTTCAAGATCGTGCGCGAAGCGCTCGACGCCGCCTCCGAAAGACTCGGGCGCTACGTCATGCTCACGAACTACGCGAGCGGGTTGTGCATGCCCGAGATCGCGACGATGGCCGCAATCGAGCGCCTCGATATGCTGCTGAACGATTCGATGTACGGCATTCTCTTCCGCGACATCAACATGAAACGCACGTTCGTCGATCAGCATTTCAGCCGCATGCTCAACGCCTACTCCGGCATCGTCATCAACACCGGCGAGGACAACTATCTGACGACCGCCGATGCGGTGGAACAGGCGCCGGCGGTGCTCGCCTCGCAGTTCATCAACGAAGAGTTCGCGCACCGCGCCGGCATGCCCGATCGGCAGATCGGCCTCGGCGACGCCTACGAGATCGACCCGGATCTCGAAGACGGCTTCTTGTTTCAGGTGGCGCAGGCGCAACTCGCACGCCAGATCTTCCCCGGCGCGCCGCTGAAGTACATGCCGCCGACCAAACACATGACCGGCGATATCTTCAAAGGCCACTTGATCGACGCGCTCTTCAACTTGACCTCCGTGATGACGCACCAGACGATTCACTTGTGCGGCATGCTCACCGAGGCGATCCACACGCCGTTCCTCGGAGACCGCGCGCTCTCGCTCGAAAACGCGCGCTACGTCATGAATACGGCGCGGCATTTCGGCGACGAGATCGCCTTCAAGCCGGAGGGTAAGATCGAGCAGCGCGCGCGCGGCGTGCTGACGGATGCCGAACGTCTGCTCGGGCGTGTCGCCGAGCGCGGCCTGATGCAGGCGATCGAGGCGGCGGTCTTCGCGGACGTTTCGCGCCCTCCCGACGGCGGCCGCGGTTTCGACGGCGTATTCCCGCGCGCCGCCGGTTACTGGAACCCATTCGAAGAAGCGCTGCGGATGGAACGGGGGAGTCGCGGTGGGTAATTTGGTGAAGCCTTACGGCGATACGGTGAACGACGGGAAAGTGCAGATGTCGTTTACGCTGCCGATTCCGTGGAGCGAGGCAGCGGACGAAGCGGCTCGCCGGCTCGTGGGGAAGATGGGGTTTACCGGCGTGCAGATCGTCGAAGGGCGGCCGATCGCGGACGGTTTTTCGTTCTTCGTCGCCTACGCCGCCACGCCCCAAGCGATCGACACCTCGACGATCTCCGTAACCTCGGCGAAGACGCACGCGATGTCGATGGACGAGATCGACGACCTCATTCGCGAGCGCGTGGGCCGCAAGCTGCGAATCGCCGGCGCGTGCATCGGGACCGACGCGCACACGGTGGGCATCGACGCGATCCTGAACATGAAAGGTTATAAAGGCGATTACGGCTTGGAACGGTACCGCATGTTCGAAACGTTCAATCTCGGGAGCCAAGTTTCGGTCGAAGAGTTCGTGCGTTTTGCGAAGGAGAAGAAGATAGACGCGCTGCTGGCATCGCAGGTCGTGACGCAGAAGGGCAGCGACGTGAAGAATTTCACGGCGTTGGCCGAGTTGCTCGAGGCGGAAGGCCTGCGCGACGAGATCGTGCTTTGCTGCGGCGGTCCGCGCGTGACCAACTTGATGGCGACCGAGCTCGGCTACGACGCCGGCTTCGGGCGCGGAACGCTGCCGAGCGAGGTCGCCGCGTTCATCGCGACGCGCATGGCGCAAAAGATCGCGAGCGCGCGGTGATCGCGGCCGTTCCGCCGATCGTCGAGCGGGCGGCGCGGCTGGCCGCGCACGACGATCGCGGGATCGTCGGCTACCGGGTCGAGTTGCGGTCGCACTATGCCGCGGGATTCATCCACGGGGACTCCGACGTCGTGCTCGCGGTTGCGTTCGAGGGCGACCGGCTGCTGAAAGTACGCGTGCTGCGCGACGTGCAGAACGGCCGGCCGGCAAGCGCCGCCGGCCGCGCGGCCATCGAGCGGCAGATTGCGGCGGCGAACCCGGCCGATGGTTTCGCGGTGCCGTTCGACGCGCGTCATTTCGCCGGCTACCGCTTTACCGGCGCGGGCCCGAACACGGTGGCGTTTCACAGCCTCGTGCGCGACGCACGGCACGGGGACGGAACCTTCACGGTGGACGCGGCCGGCGACGTCGTGGAGATGAGGTACGTGCCCGACGTGCTGCCGAAGTATGCCACCGGCGGAACCGTCGAAGAGACGCGCGCGCCGGTGCTGCCGGGCTTTTGGGCGACGGTGCGCGAGGTGCAGCGGTACGTCGGGCACTACGGGCCCCTCCACGGCTGGGCGGCCATTACCTCGGACGAGAGCGGCTTCGTCCGTTACGCCACGCCTGCAGCGGCCGTGGCCGCGGTCACCGCCTCGGCGATCGAGTTGAAGTAGAAGGTCGGTGGCGCGTCGTACCACACGGCATGATGGCGGAACTGCTGGCCTGGTTCACCGGCAGGAGCGTCAATCGCCGAAAGTATCCGCGCAGGCGAAAGCCCTACCGTGCGACGTTCTCCGTCGATGGCGGTGCCAGCCAAAGGCCGGCGATCGGCCTGGATATCAGCGGCGGCGGTTTATGCATCTTGACGCAGGAGCCGGTCGGCAAGGACGAGTTCGAAGTGCGCGCGACGCTAGAAGCTCGCGTTATTCGCGCGCGCGCGAAATCCGTCTGGCAAGATACCGTCGCTCACGAAGGCAAATCCGTGTGGCGCTACGGGATGCGCTTCACCGGGATCTCCGCGGACGATTGGGATGCGGTCGTGCGCTACGCCTCCGACAAGCCGGTTGAAGAGCCGCACAAGGCGAAGGACGAGATCGCCGCGGTTCGCATGACGCCCGACGATGCGAACCGGCTGCTCCCGGCGGCGCTGCAACGCCGGCTCCTGCAAGTGCTGGTGGACCGCCGGCGCTTGGCGCCGTTGCGCGAAGACATCACGCCGCTCGTCCAGTATTTTTATTCGGGCGTGGTGCGCCACAACGATCAGATGATGCACCGCCTGACGATCCAGTCCAAGGTCGTCGGCTCCGAAGGTGACGAGATGTTCGAGACGCGTTTTGCCTTCGACGACAAAGGCGAAACGGTCATGCTCTTGAATTAACGGCCGCGTGGGCAAGACAGCGCTGATTACCGGCATCACGGGCCAAGACGGCTCCTATCTCGCCGAGCTTCTTCTCGGCATGGGCTATCGCGTCGTCGGCATGACGCGCCGCACGAGCACCGACGTGCACGAGCGCATCCGGCACATCGTCGAGGACGTCGAGTTCGTCTCAGGCGATCTGCTCGATCAAACCTCGATGACGAAGATCGTCGCCGACGCCAAGCCCGACGAAGTTTACAATCTGGCCGCGCAGTCGTTCGTTCCGGCGTCGTGGGCGCAGCCGGTGCTCACGGGCGAATTTACGGCGCTCGGAGTGACGCGCGTGCTCGAGGCGGTACGCGCGGTCGACCCAAAGATCCGCTTCTATCAAGCATCGAGTTCGGAGATGTTCGGCAAGGTTGCCGAAGTCCCGCAACGCGAGGAGACGCCGTTCTACCCGCGCAGCCCCTACGGCGTGGCAAAGGTCTACGGCCATTGGATCACGGTCAACTACCGCGAGTCCTACGAAATGTTCGCCGTCAGCGGCATCCTGTTCAATCACGAGTCTCCGCGGCGCGGCAAGGAGTTCGTGACGCGTAAGATCTCCGACGGCGCGGCGCGCATCAAACTCGGTCTCGCCCGGGAGTTGCGTTTGGGAAATCTCGACGCCCAGCGCGACTGGGGCTTCGCGGGCGACTACGTGCGAGCGATGTGGCTGATGCTGCAGCAGGAGAGCCCCGAGGATTACGTCATTGCAACGGGGCGCACGCACAGCGTGCGCGAGTTTTGCCGCATCGCATTCGAAGCGGCCGGCCTCGGCTCGTACGAGGAGTACGTTAAAGTAGATCCACGTTTCATTCGTCCGGCCGAAGTAGATCTGCTGATCGGCGATCCCGGAAAGGCCAAACGCGTGCTGGCTTGGGCGCCGGAAGTCTCCTTCGAGCAACTCGTGCAGATGATGGTGGAGGCCGACATCGACCGCGTACGCGCCACCTTGCCGGCGTAGCGTGCGCGCGCTCGTAACCGGCGCGAGTGGCTTCGTAGGGCGCTACCTCACGAGCGCGCTGGCCGAAGCCGGATACGACGTGTGCGCGTGCGGCGGCCCGGGCGACGGCGGCTATCTCCCGATCGATTTGGCCGAGATCGATTCCTTGCGAGCCGCGTTCGACCTCGCGCAGCCCGACGTCGTCTTTCATCTGGCCGCGCAGACCTTCGTGCCCGAGTCGATCGCCGCGCCGCTGCCGACCTACGACGCGAACGTGCTCGGCACGGCACGGCTTCTGCAGGCGATGCGCGAATGGCGCGAACGCGGCGGGCG